>NZ_JBJLSI010000004.1:0-235675 GCF_050871945.1 Kineococcus deserti
CCCCCCCCCCGCCCCCCCCCCCCCCCCCCCCCCCCCCCCCCCCCCCCCCCCCCCCCCCCCCCCCCCCCCCCCCCCCCACCCCCCGGCCCCGCCGCCGCCACCCGCCCGTCACCGCTGATCGACAGCGGGTGCTCGGCGGCCGTCACGAACGCGCTCTGCCCCTGCGCCAGCTCCAGCGAGCCCGCCGAGGACTCCAGCCGCACCGATCCCTCGAGGACCAGCACCGCCCGCGGCACCGCCCGCTCCCAGCGCGTGGCGGCACCGGGGCGCACCCGCAGCACCGTCAGCGCGAAGTCGTCGACGTCGTCGGGTTCGAACACCTGCTCGTCGGCCGAGACGACCCGCGGGGCCAGCAGCGGCGGCGGGAGCACCCGGAAGTCCAGCACCCGCAGCAGCTCGGCGACGTCGACGTGCTTGGGCGTCAGCCCCCCGCGCAGGACGTTGTCGGAGCTGGCCATGAGCTCCACGCCGGTTCCCTCCAGGTAGGCGTGCACGTTGCCGGCCGGCAGGTACAGCGCCTCCCCCGCCGCCAGCCGCACCTGGTTCAGCAGCGTCGAGACCAGCACCCCGGCGTCTCCGGGGTGGTGGCCGGCGAGTTCGACGACGCAGCGGGCCGAGGGGTCGTCCAGGGCCGCGCAGGCCTGCGCCACCGCCTCCACCAGCGGGGCCACGGCCTCGCCGGGAGCGGTCAGCAGCAGCCGCGTGGCCTCCCGCAGCGCGTCGGAGTCGGGGCGGGTCAGCACCTCCAGCAGGTCGTCGAACAGCTCGCGCGAGTCCGCCGGCAGCGCCGGCAGCGCCAGCCCGGCCAGCAGCTCGCGCGCCTGCGCGGGCGCGCGGAACCCGGCCATCGCGGCGAAGGGCTCGAGGGCGAACAGCAGCTCGGGCTTGTGCGAGGTGTCCTTGTACAGCCGCTCGGGCGCGTCGATCGGCACACCCGCGGCCTCCTCCTCGGCGAAGCGCTCGGCCGCCGTCGCGTCGTCCGGGTGCGCCTGCAGCGACAACGGCGCCGCGGCCGACAGGACCTTGAGCAGGAACCCCAGCCGGTCACCCGATCCCGCCGAGGAGCCGAGGAACTGCGCGGGGGACGCCGCGATCCGCTCGTCCAGCCGCACCCCCTCGGCCTGCGACGGCGCCGCCGGGTGGGCACCGATCCACAGCTCGGCCTGCGGTCCGCCGTCCGGCTCGCGGCCCAGCAACCGCGGGATCGCCGTCGTCGACCCCCAGGCGTAGGGCTGCACGGCGTTCGTCAGTCTCAGCACAGCACCGAGGCTACGGGGACCGGCGGGCGCCGTGGCTAGAGTCGAGGTCATGAGCGTTCTCGTGACGGGCGGTGCCGGCTACATCGGATCCCACGTGGTGCGGCTGCTGCAGCAGCGCGGCACCGACGTCGTGGTCGTGGACGACCTGTCCAACGGCCGGGTGGAGCGCGTCGGGAACGCCGCGGTGGTCGAGCTCGACCTGGCCACCGACGCGGCCGTCCCGGCGCTGACCGGGGCGTTCGCCGAGCACGGCGTGGAGGCCGTCATCCACTTCGCCGCCCGCAAGCAGGTCGGCGAGTCGGTGGCGCACCCGGCGCGGTACTGGTCGCAGAACGTCGGCGGGATGGCGAACCTGCTGCAGGCCATGGAGACCGCGGGCGTCGGCAAGCTGGTGTTCTCCTCCTCCGCGGCCACCTACGGCGCCCCGCAGACCCCGGTGGTGCGCGAGGACGGCCCGGCCGAGCCGATCAACCCCTACGGCCAGACCAAGCTCGTCGGGGAGTGGATGAGCCGCGCCGCGGGCGTGGCGTGGGGGCTGCGCTCGGCCAACCTGCGCTACTTCAACGTCGCGGGGGCCGGCTGGCCCGACCTGGGCGACACCGCCGTCATGAACCTCATCCCGATCGTGTTCTCGGCCCTGGACGCCGGGCAGGCGCCGGCGGTCTTCGGCGACGACTACCCCACCCCGGACGGGTCGTGCATCCGCGACTACGTCCACGTCCTGGACCTGGCCCAGGCGCACCTGGCGGCCCTGGACCACCTGGCCACCGAGGACCGTCCCCACGACACGTTCAACGTCGGCAGCGGCCGGGGTGCGTCGGTGTTCGAGGTCCTCGCCGAGGTCCGGAAGGTGACCGGCATCGACGTCGACCCCGTCGTCAACGCCCGCCGCGCCGGGGACCCCCCGCAGCTGGTCGCCGACGTGGAGCGCATCACCACGACCCTGGGCTGGTCGGCGACGAAGGACCTGAGCGACATCGTCACCAGCGCCTGGGAGGCCTGGCGGAAGTAGCCGCGCGCAGCGGGAGCGGACGTCCGCCTCGCCGGCCGTGACCGTCGCGCAACGGGCAGTCGTCGCGGTCAGCCGGTGCGTCCCGCTCACGCCGCGGAGCGGTGGCCGACCCTCAGTGCGGCAGCAGCACGCTGATCAGCAGCAGCACGGGCGCGACCAGGACCGTCGTCACCAGCACGGTGTCGCGGGCCAGGTCGCGCCCGACGCCGTAGCGGACGGCGTAGGTGAAGACGTTCTGGGCCGTCGGCAGCGCCGCCACGACGGTCGCCGCGAACACCGCCGTCTCGTCCAGGCCCAGCACGAACCGCGCCACGGCCCACGTCACCAGGGGCTGCACGAACGCCTTGAGCGCGCTGGCCACCAGCACCTCCGGCGAGCGCCAGCCGGTGGTGCTGCGCCCGTGCAGGGAGATGCCGAAGGCCACCAGCGCGCCGGGGATGGCGAAGCCGGCGAGCAGGTCCAGCGGCTGGGCCAGCGCCGTCGGCAGCGTCCAGCCGGTGACCGACAGCACGATCCCGACCGCGCTGGCGATCAGCACGGGGTTGGCCAGCGGCGCCAGCAGCCGCTTGGCCGAGGCCCAGCCCCCGCCGCCCGGCGGGTGCCGGCTGACGTCCAGGATCCCCAGCGCCACCGGGGACAGCACGACCATCTGCAGCAGCATCGCCGGCAGCACCGCGGTGAGGTCCTGCAGCACGTAGGCCGCGACCGGCAGGCCGATGTTCGCGGCGTTGACGAAGGCGGCGGCCAGGCCGCCGATGACGAGGTCGTCGCGGGACAGGCGCAACCGGTAGCGGGCGATGAGCACCCACAGCACCACGGCCGCGACGACGCCGCTGGCGGTGACGACCAGCTGCTCGGAGAACAGGACGTGGACGTCGGCGTCGGCCAGCGTCTGCACCAGCAGCGCCGGGGACCCGACGAAGAACACCAGCCGGGACACCACCGCCTGCCCCGAGGGGCCCAGCACGCCGGTGCGGCCCAGGACGTACCCGACGGCGACGAGACTGGCGACGACGACGAACCCGGTGAGGACCCCGGTCACTGGACCTCGGTGCCGGATCGGCGCAACGCAGTCACCCGCAGGAGGGTATCCGTGGGCCGGGCCCCCGCCGGACGCCGCCGACCCACCCTCCGCAGGGGGTCACAGTCCCCTCACGATCCCCTCCGCCGGGCCTCGGTCGGCAGGGACCTGCCCGAACCCGTTGCTAGGGTCGACCGCTGTGATCGACGCGCTCGGAAACCCCCGCTCGGTCCTGCTGCTCGGCGGGACCTCCGACATCGGCCTGGCCGTCGTGGAGCGGCTGAGCCCCGAGCGCCCGCTGCAGGTGACCCTCGCCGCCCGTCCCGGCGCCCGCCGCGACGAGGCCGTCAGCCGCCTGCACCGCCGCGGCCACGAGGTCCGCACGGTCGACTTCGAGGCGACCGACCTCGGCTCGCACGCCGGGGTCGTCGAGCAGTGCTTCGACCCGACCTTCGGCGACGTGGACGTGACGGTCCTGGCCTTCGGGGTCCTGGGCGACAACGAGGTGTCCTGGCAGGACGCGGACGCCGCCGTGCAGGTGGCGACGGTGAACTACACCGCACCGGTCAACCTCGGGGTGCACCTGGCCGCCAAGCTGAAGGGGCAGGGCCACGGGGTCCTGGTGGCGCTGTCCAGCGTCGCCGGTGAGCGGGCCCGGCGCTCGAACTTCGTCTACGGCTCCTCCAAGGCCGGTTTCGACGCGTTCTTCACCGGCCTGCGCGAGGCGCTGCGCCCCAGCGGCGTGCGCGTCGTCGTGGTGCGGCCCGGCTTCGTCACCACCAAGATGACCGAGGGGCTGAAGACGGCCCCGTTGTCCGTGTCCGCCGAGCAGGTCGCGGAGGTGACCGTGAACGCCGTGCGCAGCGGCAAGGAGACCGTGTGGGCCCCTGAGCCCATGCGGTGGGTGATGTCGGCGCTGCGTCACGTGCCGGCCCCGGTGTTCCGCAAGCTCCCCCTCTGACGAGCGAGGTCCCACCCTGTCGACCACGCCCACGCGGCCCGGTGCTCCCGCCCTCGGGATCCCCGCCGCGCGACGACGTGTCCTGGGACGGGCGGAGGTCCCGGTGCTGCGCTCACGAGGCCGGCGGCCCGACCTGCTGCTCGGCCTCGGGGCGGTCGTCAGCGCCCTGCTCGTCTTCTCGTGGCGGCTGGGCACGCCGAGCCCCTGGCGCGACGAGGCCGTCACGATCGCCGTCGCCTCGCGCTCGGCCGGGCAGATCCGGGCGCTGGTGCAGGACGTCGACCTCGTCCACGCCCCCTTCTACTTCCTCACGCACGCCCTGTTCGGCGCGGACGTCGACATCGTGCAGGCGCGGTGGATCTCCGTCGTCGCCGCCTCGCTGACGGCCCCCCTGCTGTACGGCCTCGCGCGGCGGGCGGCGGCCCCGGCCGTGCCGGTCGCGACCGCGCGGCTGACCGGGGTCACCGCGGCCGCGCTGTTCGTGTCGATGCCGTTCGCGAGCCGGTACGCCCAGGAGGCGCGTCCGTACGCCCTGGCGACGCTGGTGGCGACGCTGGGGACGTACCTGCTCGTGCGGGCCGGCTCCTCGCACCGGCGCGCGTGGTGGGTCGCCTACGCGCTGTCCATCCCGGTGCTCGTCGCGCTGAACACGGTGGCCGCCCTCGTCCTGGTCGCGCACGCCGGCTGGGCGCTGGCCGCGGGCCGGACGGTGCGCTGGCGCGCGGCCGTGGCCGCCGGCACGGGGGTGGTGCTGTCGGTGCCGCTGCTGCTGGCCCAGGACGCCCAGAGCGCGCAGGTGGCCTTCCTGCAGCGGCCGACGGTCGCCGAACTGGGTGGTCACGTCCTCTTCGCGCTGGGCTCCTCCGGCGTCGCCGTGGTCGTGGCCGGGCTGGCGGCCGCGCTGGCCGTGTGGCGGGCGCGGGCCCGCCGCCTGGTGCTGGTGGGTCTGCTGTGGGGTGTGCTGCCGTGGCCGCTGCTGTGGGCCGTCTCGCAGGTCACACCGTTCTGGACGACGCGCTACCTGGTCTTCGTCGTGCCCGGGACGTGCCTGCTGCTGGCGTCGGTGGTGACGGTCGCCCTGCGCCGACGGGTCCCGATCGTGGTCGCCGCGACGCTCGTGGGGGCGATGACGGTGACGGGGCTGCACATGCAGCTGGTCTTCCGCTCCCCCACGATCGGGCACGCCGAGGACCTGCGCGGGACGGCCGACTACGTGGCGACCCACGCCCGGCCCGGCGACGGGTTGCTGTTCCTGCCCGACGGGGAGTACCGCTACCGCGTGCTCACCCAGCTGTACCCCGAGGTGTTCGCACCGCTCGACGACATCGCGCTGGAACGCACCGCGACGGAGTCGGCCACGTTGGTGGGAACGACCGTCCCGGCCCGGTTCCTGTGGCAGCGGATGGCCGACGTGCAGCGGGTGTGGGTCATCGGCGGGGTCGGTCCGGTCGTCACGAAGACGGCCGCCGACCGCGAGACGAAGCGACTGCTGGACAACGGGTACGAACTCGTCTCCACGGAGGAGAAACGGGCGTTCAGCGTCAAGCTGTACGTGCTGGACGATCCGGCGGTTCAATCCGACGCAGGGGTTTCTCAGTGATTGCGCCGAGATGACGCCCCCCTGTCGTCACGCCGGTCACACCTGACCCTCCATTTACAACTCAGCCCCACATCGCCTACGTTCCGTCGCAACCCCACGCGGACGGAGCGCACTTCCCCCATGGCCTCGCCCATCCCTGGACCACGTCGTCCCTCGACGCGGCCCCTCAGCCGCCGTGCCGCCCTGACCGGGATCGGCGGCGCCCTGGCCGTGCCGGCCGTGCCGGCCGTGCCGGCCCCGGCGCTCGCGGCGCCGACGATCCCGACGCCCACCACGACCGGAGGCGTGCAGACGTTCGGCCTCGCCGACCGGGTCCGCGCGCTGCTGTCCGGCGCGCTGTCCGGCGCGACGACCACCACGGTGTCGGTCCCGGTCGACGGCGGCGCGATGGTGGGTGTGACGTTCCCCCGCGGGACGCGCGCCGCGTCGGTGGCCGTCCGCGTCACCCGTGCGGGGGCCGCTCCCGGGCCGTGGCTGGACCTGGCGCTGTCCGACAACGCTCCCGACCCCGGCCGCGCCGACCCCGACGTCGTCGCCTCGGACCCGGTGTGGACCGGTGACCTCGGCCCCGGCGCGACGGTCGAGGTCCGGTTGCCGCTGGCCGACGCCGCCCACGCGCAGCTGGCGGTGGTCGACCCCGGTCCGGCGCCGTCGGCCACGCCCTCGCGGACCGCTGTGACGCTGGCCGCCGCCTCGGTCTCGGGTTCGACGGCCGACTCGCTCCGACCCCGGATCCGGTCGCGGGCGGAGTGGGGCGCCGACGAGTCGTTGCGCCGCGGCGCGGCGGAGTACTCCCCCGCCATCGCCGCCGCGGTCGTGCACCACACCGCCGACGGCGGCAGCTACAGCCAGGCCGACGTGCCGGCCGTCATCCGGGGGATGTACCGCTACCACACGCAGACCCTGGGCTGGAGCGACCTGGGCTACAACTTCGTCGTCGACCGGTTCGGCGGGATCTGGGAGGGCCGGGCCGGGGGCGTGACCCGGGCGGTCCTGGGGGCCCACGCCGGTGGGTTCAACTCGGGCACCTTCGGGGTGTCGATGATGGGTGACTTCACCTCCCGTGCCCCGTCGGAGGCCTGCCTGCAGGCCGTCGCCGCCGTCATCGCCTGGAAGTTCCGGCTGCACGACGTGCCGGCCGAGGGAACCGTGCAGCTCACCTCCTCCGGTGGTGGCACGGCCCGCTACGCCGCCGGCGCGGTCGCCACGATCGACCGGATCAGCGGTCACCGCGACGTGGGGTACACCGCCTGCCCCGGCGACGTCGGGTACACGCGCATGGGCGACGTGCGCGCGCGGGTGCGGACCCTGCTGGCCGGCCACCCGCGCGGTTCCGCGGTCGACCGCAAGTACGACGAGGTCGACGGCCCGTCCCTGCTCGGCGCGCCCACGAGCGCCGAGGGGAACGCCCTGCGCGGCGGCCGGTTCCGCCACTACGAGAAGGGGTCGATCTACCACCACCCCGACCTCGGGACGCACGTGGTGCGCGGGTCGCACACCGGCAAGTACGCCTCGGTCGGCTGGGAGTGGTCGCCGTTGGGTTTCCCGACGGCCGACACGACGAACCTGCCCGGGGACGTCGGGAGTTTCACCCACTTCGAGCACGGCTCGATCTACCGGCGCGCCGGGCAGGAACCCCGGATCGTGCGCGGCGCGATCCGGACGGCGTGGGCGGCGCAGGGCTGGGAGAACTCCGCCCTGGGTTTCCCCGTCTCGGACGAGTACGACGTCCGCGGCGGGCGCGCCTCGGACTTCGAAGGTGGTCAGTTGCGGTGGAACTCCTCCACCGGCCGAGTTCAGGAGGCTTCGTGAAACGTCTGCTCACCGTCACCCTCACCAGCGTCGGGGTGATCGCCCTGAGCGCCCCGGCCGCCTTCGCCGACGTGCCGCAGGCACCCGGTGGCCTGCCCGCGGCCGTCGACGACCTGGCCGAGTACGAGGGGGCGTCGACGTGCGACGTCGTCCAGCCCGGCACGGAGGCCCTGCGCGACCTGATCCGGGACGCCTACGGACAGCAGACCATCGGGATGACGCGCGCCTGCCCCAAGAGCGGCGCGGTGAACTCCGAGCACCACGAGGGCCGGGCGCTGGACTGGATGCTCGACGCGGCCGACCCGGCCGACGCCGCGCTGGCGCAGGAGTTCCTGACCTGGCTGCTGGGCCCGGAGGCGAACGGCGAGTCGGCCGTCAACGCCCGCCGGCTCGGCGTGATGTACGTCATCTGGGACAACCAGGTCTGGAAGTCCTACCGCGCCGACCAGGGGTGGCAGCCCTACACGGGGGCCAACCCGCACACCGACCACATCCACGTCTCGCTGTCGCACCGCGGTGGCGCGGCCGAGACGTCCTGGTGGACCGGGCAGACCGACCCGCTGGACGGCCACTGGGTCGCCACCGGCGGCGCCGGCTCCCGGTTGGGCAACCCCACCTCGGAGGAGTACTCCTACGAGTACTCCGGCGGTGAGGCCACGGCGAAGAACTACGACCACGGCACGATCCTGTGGTCGGAGGACACCCAGGCCCACTCCGTCCTCGACGCGATCGCCGCACACTGGTTCGAGAACGACCTGGCCGACGAGATCGGCCTGCCCGTCACCGACGAGTACGAGGTGCACAAGGGCGGGCGGGCCTCGCACTTCGAGACCGGCTCGATGTACTGGAGCCAGGACACCGGCGCCCACGAGGTCCGCGGCGACATCCGCACCGCCTGGGCGCAGCTGGGCTGGGAGAACAGCGCCCTGGGGTTCCCGACCAGCGACGAGTACGACGAGGGCGACGGCCGCCGCTCGGACTTCCAGGGTGGGTACGTGACGTGGACCGCGCAGGGGGGCGCGCAGGTCCACCTCAACTGACCCCTCCGGCGATCAAGGAAGCGACCCCGGTGATCAAGGATTCGCGAATCCTTGATCACCGGGGTCGATTCCTTGATCGTGGTGGGGGGTGGGAGCGTTGCCCCCCGGCCGGGCAGGACGGTGCTCGCGGGGGCGGGCGGCAGCGCCGGTGCGGACCTGAGGCCCCGTCACCCGCTCGGCTCAAGCTTTCAAGATCCTCTGCCGAACAGGTGCCGTGCCCACCCCGATCCGCGTCTCCCGTGGCAGCCGCAGCCCGGTCACCAGCCTCTCCACCCACGAGTCCGCCGCAGACCACCTCCACCTGCTCCGCCGCGCGACCTGGGGTCCCACCCCCGAGTCGCTGGCCGAGGTCGCCCGGATCGGCACCGTCGCCTGGCTGGACCGCCAGCTGAACCCCGCCGCCGTCGCCGACACCGCGATGGACGCCTTCGCCGGGCGGATGAGCTTCTACGGCCGCAGCCCGCAGGACCTGTGGGGCCGGCCGTACGAGGCGACCGAGTGGAACGCCATGTTCGAGACCGGCCGCCTCACCCTGGCCCGGCAGATCTGGAGCACGCGGCAGCTGTTCGAGGTCGTCGTCGACGTCTTCAACAACGTGCTGCACGTCACCAACCCGAGCTCGGAGGTGTGGTGGTGCCGGCAGGACTACGACCGCAACGTCATCCGCGCCCACGCCTTCGGGTCCTTCGCCGACATGCTCGTCGCCTCCGCCCGGCACCAGGCGATGCTGATCTACCTGGACAACACCTCCTCGAGTGCGGCGCACCCCAACGAGAACTACGGCCGGGAGCTGCTGGAGCTGCACACCGTCGGCGTGGAGGCCGGGTACGGCGAGGAGGACGTCAAGAACTCCGCGCGGTTGCTGACCGGCCTGACGATCGCCCGCGACGGCAGCTCGGTCTACGACGCCGGCCGGCACGACGGCGGCGCGCGCTCGATCTTCGGGTTCACCGTCCCGGCGCACAGCCCGGCCGACGGCAACGTCTGGATCGAGGGCTACCTGCGCTGGCTGGCCGTGCACCCCAGCACCGCCCGCCGCATCAGCACCAAGCTGGCGACCCGGTTCGTCTCCGACGAACCTCCGGCCTCCCTGGTCGAGGCCATGGCCCGCACCTGGCAGCAGACCGGCGGGCGGATCGTCCCGGTCCTGCGCACGCTGTTCGACTCGGCCGAGTTCTGGGCCTCGGCCGGCCAGAAGGTCCGCACGCCGCAGGAGGACTACGTCGCGACGCTGCGCACGCTGGGCACCGGCATGGAGTCCAGCGGCCTGGAGGGGATCACCAAGATCTACTGGCACGTCCTGGACCAGGGGCACGCGCCGATGGCGTGGGGCGCCCCCAACGGCTACCCCGACGTCGCGACCGCCTGGACCTCCCCCAGCGGCACCCTGAACCGCTGGAACCGGCACATGGACTTCGCGGCCGGCTGGTACCCGCCGGAGCTGAAGTTCGTCCCCGCGTCCTCGCTGCTGGCCTCGATCCCGGGCACGTGGGGCGAGCTCGTCGACGCCCTGGGCGTGCGGATCACCGGCAGCAAGCTCACCGCCGACGAGAAGGCGGGTCTGCTCGTGTACGCGGGCCGCTCGGCGAGCGCCCCCTGCTCCGCCGGTGACCGGTGGATCCGGGACAACCTCAAGTACCTCGTCGCTCTGACGCTCGACACCCCGACCTTCACGATCCGCTGAGGAGCCCCGTGAGCAAGAGCACCGCTTCCACCTCCACGGCCCAGGACCCCCGCTGCGGCTGCGACGAGGGTTCGCGCCTGGTCTCCCGCCGGTCCGTCCTGCGCGCCGCCCTGGCCGCCGCGGCGGCCGGGACGACCTCGTACGCCGTGGGTGACGTCTCCACCCAGGTCTCCTTCGCCGGCTCCGGCTGGAACGGCGAGACGCTCGTGGTGCTGAGCCTGCACGGTGGTTTCGACGGCCTGTCGGCGGTCGTGCCCGGCGGCGACGGCGGCTACTACGCGGCCCGCCCGAACATCGCCGTCCCGCGCTCCACGCTGCTGGGCCTGGACCAGATGTTCGGCCTGCACCCGGCCATGGCCCCCCTGATGCCGTTCTGGCGCAACGGGACCTTCGGCGTCGTGCACGCCGTGGGGCAGTCCGACCCGACCCGCTCGCACTTCGCGGCGATGGAGCAGATGGAACTGGCCGCCCCCGGCAGCTCGATCCGCACCGGCTGGATCGACCGGACCATCGGCTCGCTGGGCACCGGCTCGGTGCTGAACGCCGTGGGGATCTCGAACCAGACGCCGCGCTCGTTCGCGGGCCCGTCGCAGGAGACGACCACGACGTCGCTGGACGGGTTCGCCCTCATCGGCCCCGGCGACGACCGCGCCACCTGGCACGCCGCGCTGCGCCGCATCCACACCGGAGCCCGCGCCGAGGTCGCCCAGCCGGCGACCACGCTGATCACGGCGATGGAGGACGTCGCCCGCCTCAAGGGCACCACCACGAGCCCGGCCGGCTCCTACCCCGACACCGACCTCGGGCGCGCCCTGTCCCAGGCGGCCGTGCTGAAGAAGTCCGGCGCTCCCGTCCAGGTCATCGCGCTCGACTACGGCGACTGGGACATGCACGCCAACATGGGCCGCGTCGAGGCCGGCTGGATGCGCGACAAGCTCACCGAGCTGTCCTCGGCGCTGGCGGCGTTCGCGACCGACCTCGGTCCCTCCTTCGCCTCGACCACGCTGGCGACGCTGTCGGAGTTCGGCCGCCGGGTCGGCGAGAACGCCTCGGGCGGGCTGGACCACGGTCACGGCAACGCCGTCCTGCTGCTCGGCGGCGGGGTCGTCGGCGGGCGGGTGCACGGCCTCTGGCCGGGCCTGGGCGCCGACCGCCTCGTCGACGGCGACCTGGCCGGTACCACCGACTACCGCGCCGTCATCGGGGAGATCCTGCAGAAGCGGTGCGGGGCCGGCTCGCTGTCGACGATCTTCCCCGGGTTCACCGGCGGCCAGCTGGGGGTCGTCCGTTCGCGTTCATGATCACGGAGCGTGATCTTCGCACCGGCTGAACGTTTTCTGGACACGGCCCGACAGGACCCTCCGGACTCGCTGCGGATCCGGGGGGTTCTGCCTTGTCGCACACCGGAAAGCAGGGAACACCGTGGGACGAAACGGACGCGTGTGACTTAGAGTGAATGCGTGACCACGGAGGTGTTACCTGGTTGTGCACTCCCGTACCTTGTGCATCACCCGCACCATCCCCTACTTTGCGTTACGAATCAGGCACAGCCCGGTAGCGACACGCTCAAGGTCCGTTGCCAGCACGCCGATGCCGAGGACGAACGTTCACCCGTGTGGGTCTGACCACCGGTGAGCACCGCCCCCGCCAGAAGGAGGAACGAGGCCAGATGCGGTCCGTCACCACGCCCCTGTCCCGCCGCACCCTGCTGTCCGGCGTGGTGGGCACCAGCGTCACCGGCGCCGCCCTCCTGTGCGCGCAGAGCCCGGCCAGCGCCCAGACCGGCACGGCGCTGATCCCCACCGCCCTGACCCCCACGGCCCTGCAGGTCGGCGGCTCGACGCGCGCCTTCGCCCTCGCCGCCCAGCGCGCGGCGTCCCTGCTGTCGACCGGGGACCTGGCCACCGTGAGCATCGGCGTCGACGGCGGGCACATGGTCGGCGTGACGTTCCCCTCCGGCGCCTCCACCGACACCATCTCGGTGCGCGTCCGCACCGCCGGTGCCGACTGGACCGCGTGGAGCGACCTGCCCCTCAACGACTCCGAGCCCGACCCCGAGACGGCCGAGGGGCGGCGCTCGGTCACCGCCTCGGACCCGCTGTGGGTCGGCGCGCTGGGCACCGGGGCCACCGTCCAGGTCCGCCTGCCGCAGGCCGACGTCGCCGACGCGCACCTGCAGCTGGTCGACGCCGGGGAGAGCACCGCGCTGGCCCAGCCCGCCCAGGCCCGCACCACCCTCGCCTCCCCGGGGACCAAGACCAGCCCCAAGGCCGTCGCGCAGCCGACCATCCGCACGCGCGCGCAGTGGGGCGCCGACGAGTCGCTGAAGAAGGGCGGCGCGTCCTACAGCAGCACCATCAAGGCCTGCGTCGTGCACCACACCGCCGACGGCGGGACGTACAGCCAGTCCGAGGTCCCCTCGGTCATCCGCGGCATGTACCGCTACCACACCGTCTCCCTGGGCTGGTCCGACCTCGGCTACAACTTCGTCGTCGACCGCTTCGGCGGGATCTGGGAAGGCCGCGCCGGCGGCATCAGCCAGCCGGTCGTCGGCGCGCACGCCGGCGGGTTCAACACCGACACGTTCGGCGTGTCGATGATGGGCGACTTCACCTCCGTCGCCCCGAGCGCGGAGTGCCTGGAATCGGTCGCCAAGGTCATCGCCTGGAAGTTGTCGATGTACGGGCTGCCCGCCGACGGCGCCGCGTACCTCACCTCCGCCGGCGGCGGAACCGCCCGGTACGCCAAGGGCACCAACGTCAAGCTGCGCACGATCAACGGCCACCGCGACGTCGGGTTCACGGCCTGCCCGGGCAACGTCGGGTACACCAGGATGGACCAGATCCGCTCGCGCGTGGCGCAGATCATGGGCTCGGCGACCAGCACCGCGATCGACGCCAAGTACGCCGCCGTCGGTGGCGCCGGGGTCCTGGGCACGCCCACGACGTCCGAGAACGACACTCCCGCCAAGAACGGTTCCTACCGGTTCTACACCGGCGGCGCGATCTACTGGAGCTCCAGGACCGGCGCGCACACCGTGCGCGGGGCGATCCTGGCCGAGTACGGCCGGCTGGGCTGGGAGAAGAGCGGTCTGGGTTTCCCGACGACCGACGACTCCCCGGCCAAGGGCGGGTTCTACAACCACTTCGAGGGCGGCTCGATCTACTACTCCGCCGCGACCGGTGCGCGCGACGTCCGCGGCGCGATCCGGCAGAAGTGGGCCTCGATGGGCTGGGAGGGCGGTCGCGCGGGTTTCCCGACCACCGGCGACTCGCAGGCCAAGGGCGGCTGGTTCAACCACTTCCAGGGCGGCTCGATCTACTACTCCGCCGCCAGCGGTGCGCACTTCACCGGCGGCGCCATCCGCGACCGCTGGGCCGCCCTGGGCTGGGAACGCGGCGGCATGGGTTTCCCCACGACCGACGACACCCCGACGCCCAACGGCAAGGGCTGGTACACCCACTTCCAGGGCGGTTCCATCTACTGGAGCGCCTCGACCGGCGCGCACGCCGTCCGTGGCGGGTTCCGCGACACCTGGGCCTCCCTGGGCTGGGAGACGTCCTGGCTGGGTTTCCCCACGAAGGACGAGTACCCCGTCGCCGAGGGCCTGCGCATGGAGTTCCAGGGCGGGTCGCTGACGTGGAACAAGGGGACGAACAAGATCACCGCGAAGAAGAACTGACGTGACCCGGCTGCGCAGGCTCGTCGTCGCGGTCCTCGCGGGAACCCTGCTGGCCGGGGCCCAGACCGCGGCCGCGGCCCAGACCGCGGCCGCGGCCCCCCGCACCCCGGGGGGCCTGCCGGCCGCGGTCGACGCGTTCCCGTCCCGCTACCAGGCGCCGACGGCTTGCGCCGCACCGCAACCGGGCACCCTCGCCGTCGCGCAGCTGATCCGCGACGCCTACGGCCGGCAGACCACTAGCACCGCCCGCGCCTGCCCGGCGGGCGGGATCCCCACCTCCGAGCACTCCGAGGGCCGGGCCGTGGACTGGATGCTGCGGGCGTCCGACCCGGCGCAGGCGGCGCTGGCCCACGAGTTCCTGACCTGGCTGCTGGCCACCGACGAACGCGGCGAGGTCGCCGCGAACGCCCGCCGCCTCGGCATCATGTACGTCATCTGGAACCGGCAGGTCTGGAAGGCGTACAACCCCACCGCCGGCTGGCAGCCGTACACCGGTGCCGACCCGCACACCGACCACGTCCACCTGTCCCTGACGTTCTCCGGCGCGGCGCGTGAGACGTCCTGGTGGACCGGGACGGCCGACCCGCTGATCGGGCACTGGACCGCCCTGGGCGGCGACCGGTCGGTCCTGGGTCGCGACACCGGCGCACGGCGGACGACCTCGGCCGGCGGGATCGCCCGCAAGGACTTCGCCGCCGGCTCGGTCTACTCCTCCCCCACCACTCCGGTGCGCGAGGTGCACGGTGCGATCGGCAGGCGGTTCCTCGGCCTGGGCGGAACTGCCGCGCTCGGCGTACCCCTGACCGACGAGACGCGGACCCCGTCGCGGGCCGGCGCGTTCAACCACTTCCAGGGCGGGTCGATCTACTGGTCCCCGGCCACCGGCGCCTTCGAGGTGCGCGGCGCGGTCCGCGACCGCTGGGCGGCCCTGGGCTGGGAGAACGGTCTGGGGTTCCCCACCACCGGCGATCAGCGCACGCCCCGCGGAACCGGGAACTACACTCACTTCCAGGGTGGATCGGTGTACTGGTCCCCGGCGACCGGGGCCCACGCCGTGCGCGGCGCGCTGCGCGACACCTGGGCCGCCTCGGGGTGGGAGAACGGCCCGCTGGGTTTCCCGACCGGTGACGAGCACCCCGTCCCGGGAGGGCTGCGCATCGAGTTCCAGGGTGGCTCCATCACCTGGGACGCCGCGCGCCGCACCACCGCGATCTCTCGCGGCTGATCGACGAGAACAGAACAGCAGTCGGCGGAGTCCACGGAGGAACCAGTGAAGCGCAAGAAGTTGTCCCGACTCCTCGCCACGGGGCTGGCCACCGGCACCGTGGTCGCGGCCCTGACCGCGCTGCCCGCGCAGGCCGTCGAGGTGCGCCCCGCGGTGGGCGGTTCCTTCGCGATCACCGGGCACGGGTACGGGCACGGCATCGGCATGTCGCAGTGGGGCGCGCAGTCACGCGCCGTGGCCGGGCAGTCCTACCGGGACATCCTGGGCTTCTACTACCCCGGCACCGAGGTCGCCTCGCGCGAGAACCGCACGCTGCGCGTGGGACTGACCGCGTTCGCGAACGCGGCGGTGGCCGTCTACGCCCCCGGCCAGGGCCAGCTGACGCTCAGCAGCAGCGGGCAGCGGATCGGCGCCGGCCAGCGACTGGTCGTCGCACCCGACGGGTCGGGGCTGCGCGGGTTCGTCGACGGCGGCTGGAGCGAGAACTGGGGCGGCACCGTCACGATCAGCGGACCCCAGGGCGTCCTGCTGCAGAAGGGGGACGGCAGTTTCGTCCGCTACGACGGCACCATCCGCATCGTCACCGGCAGCAAGCTGACGGTCGTCAACGACGTGCCCATGGAGACCTACCTGCGGGGTGTCGTGCCCGCCGAGTCCCCGGCGTCGTGGAACGCCGAGGCGCTCAAGGCGCAGGCCGTCGCCGCCCGCAGCTACGCGCTGGCGGTGCTCAACCCGCAGACGCAGACCGACATCTGCGACACCACCGCCTGCCAGGTGTACCGCGGCGCGGAGACCCGCGACCAGAACGGCACCACGACCTGGACGACCCCGGCCTCGACGAACAACGCGATCGCCGCGACCGCCGGCGAGGTCCGCGCCTACGGCGGCCAGGTCGCGTTCACCCAGTTCTCCTCCTCCAACGGCGGCTGGACCGTCGCGGGGTCCAAGCCCTACCTCGTCGCCAAGGAGGACCCGTTCTCCGGCCCGGGCCGCACCGCCCCCGGGGACAGCGTCGCCGCCTGGAACGCCACCGTCCCCGCGGCGAAGTTCGACGCCGGCTGCGCCCCCGGCGGCACCGCCACCGGCATCGTGATCAAGGGCCGCGACGGCCGCGGCGACTACGGCGGCCGGGTCAGGACCGCCAGCCTGCTGTGCACCAACGGGTCGGTGGAGGTGACCGGCACGAAGCTGCGCCAGCTCGGCGGGCTGCGGTCGGACTACTTCTCGATCGTCTCCGCCGTGCAGTCGCGGTACCAGGCCCTCGGCGGCGCGGGCGGATCGATGGGCCCGGCCGTGAGCGGTGAGGCGGCCACCCCCAACGGGCTGGGTGCCTACCAGCACTTCGCCGGCGGTTCGATCTACGCCTCGGCGGCCGGAGCCCACGAGGTGCGCGGTGCGATCCGCAGCGAGTGGGCGCGCCTGGGCTGGGAGACCGGCCTCGGCTTCCCCACCACCGGTGACACCCGCACCCCGAACGGCGTCGGCTACTACAACCACTTCCAGGGCGGGTCGGTCTACTGGTCGCCGGGGACCGGCGCCCACGCCGTCGGCGGCGCCATCCGGGACCGGTGGGCGGGCCTGGGCTGGGAGACCGGGCTGGGCTTCCCGACCTCCTCGGACGCGCGGACCCCGAACGGCCTGGGCTGGTACACCCACTTCCAGGGCGGCTCGATCTACTGGACCGCCTTCACCGGCGCCCACGAGGTGCGCGGGTCGATCCTGCAGAAGTGGGCCTCGCTGGGCTGGGAGAACGGCCTGGGGTTCCCGACCACCGGTGACCGCGCCCTGCCCGGCGGCCGCTGGTTCACCGCCTTCCAGGGCGGCTCGATCTACTACGGCCCGACGACCGGCACCCACGCCGTCCGCGGCGCCGTCCTGGACGCCTGGGCCGGGCAGGGCTGGGAGAACGGCCCGCTGGGGATGCCCACGGGCGACGAGGTGTGGTCCGGTTCGACGATGTCGCAGACGTTCCAGGGCGGGACGCTGAGCTTCGACGCGGTGACGAAGCGGGTCACCCGCAGCTGAGGCGCCGGGCGGGCCTCACACGTCGGGCCCGGCGTCGGCGTCGGCGTCGGGCTCGGCGTCGGGCTCGGCGTCGGGTTCGGCCGCGAGGCCGGCGGTGCCCGCCTCCGCGTCGGCGGCGGTCAGCGGCTCACCCTCGGGTGGGGTGACCCGCTCGACGGCCGCGGCGGCAGGAGCCTGGGAGAAGTCGGGAACCGAGCTCATGGCCCCAGCCTCGCAGCGGGGCCTGTCGGGGGCGAGTCCGGGCGTGGCCCGCAGCGATGAGTCCGCGCGGTCCCCGAGGTCGACCCCGACGACGGCCGACCGGCCGCCGGACGCGACCCCGGAGGTCCCCGTGAGAACCAAGCGTGTCGTCGGGTGGGTGCTGCGCCTCGCGCTCGCCCTGGTGTTCCTCGCCGCAGGTGCGAGCAAGCTGGCGGGCGAGGCCTCGCAGGTCACCCTGTTCGCCGACATCGGCGCCGGGCAGTGGATGCGCCACCTCGTCGGCGTCTGCGAGGTCGCCGGCGCGGTGGGTCTGCTGGTCCCCCGCCTGCACCGCGCCGCGGCGGCGGGCCTGGCGCTGGTGATGCTCGGGGCGACCCTCGTCAACGTCGTCGTCCTGGGCTACGACCCGGCCCTGACGATCGGCCTGTTCGTCGCCGCGGTCGCCGTGCTGTGGCTGACCCAGCCCGTCTCAGACCGCGACCCGCTCGTCGCGGCGGACCGGTGAGACCAGCAGCACCACGAGCACCAGCAGCGACAGCGGCCGCGTCTGCGCCAGCACCGGGCCCCACTGCAGCACCGGCAGCGACCACGGCACCCCGGCCAGCACCACGAGGACGGGGAACCGGCGCAACCCCAGCAGCACCACGACGGCCAGCGGCGCGGCCAGCGCGTGGTGCGACCACGTCACCGGCGAGACCAGGCACGTCACGAGTGAGACCAGCAGGCCGAACCGCACCCGGTCCACGCGGTCGAGCCAGTCGCAGCGCCGGGCGAACCAGAGCACCAGCCCCACCAGCGCGACGGCCAGGACCACGGCGGGCCACGTCGGCAGCCCGGCGTGCGCGAACGCCCCGGCCAGGGAGTTGTTCGTCGTCGTCCCGGGCGCGGCGACCCGCGCGGAGTCCCACAGCAGCTCACCGAAGTACGACACCGCCGAGCGCGGAGCCAGGAGCACGCCGAGCACCGTGGCCACCGCGCCGACGACGGCCACGGCCACCGCGAACCACCACCGCGCCCGCCGGTTCACCACCGCGGCGACGACCAGCGCGGGCGTCACCTTCACGGCCCCCGACAACCCCGCCAGGACCGCTCCCCCCCGACCGCCGTACAGGCAGCCGACGACGAGGCCCACGACGACGAGCGGGCTGATCTGCCCGAGCACGAGGGCCTCGCGGAACGGGTCGCTCACCAGCACGTACGCGGTTCCCAGCCCCACCAGCAGACCCGCGCCGACCGAGCGGAACACCTTCCAGCACGCCCACACCGCGACCGCCACGAGGACGGCGTCCCAGACCACCAGGTCCACCGGGGCGGGCAGCAGCAGCAACGGCACGAACAGCACGGCCGCGAAGGGCGGGTAGACGAACCAGTGCCCGCGGTAGGTCTCGCGCAGGTACAGGTCGCGGCCGGCGAGCAGGTCGCGCGCGCCGTCGCGGTAGACGGCCAGGTCGTAGCCGGGTTGCCAGGACTGCTGGCCCCACCCGCTCAGCACCAGTCCCACCGACAGCAGGACCCCCAGCACGAGGGGGACCTGGAGGCGGGGACTACGCACGGGTTCTACGCACGGCTCTCCGCGCGGTCCGGGAAGACGAACGTGCGGAACGTGTAGAAGCGGAACACCATCGCGATCGCCATCCCGACGACGTTGCCGGAGACGTTGTCCACCAGCGGTGAGGTCCAGCCGAACCCGTAGTGGGTGATCGCCAGGCACAGCAGCTGCAGGCCCGCGGCCAGGGCGCTGAAGAGGAAGAACAGCGCGTACTCGCGTCCGGGGTGCTCGCTGCGCCGGTCGCGCCAGGTGTAGTACCGCGACCCCAGGAACGCGATGAAGATGGCGATGACGCTGGAGACGACCTTCGAGAGGGCCGAGCCGACGCCGGAGAACAGCAGCACGTTGAACACCAGCAGGTCGGCCAGGTACGCGATCCCGCCGGAGATGAGGAACCGGACGACCTCCCGGACCTTCTCGTGCTCCCTCACCGCGCGCATCACAGCCACACCGCCAGCAGCAGCGATCCGACCCAGAGCCCGGCCAGCGCCAGGAGCACCCGGTCGTGCAGCGCGATGTCCTCGGGTTCCTCGGCGTGGCCCTTGTCGACGTCGACGGCGTAGCGCAGGACGGCGAGCACGAACGGCACGATCGTCAGCGTCGCCAGGCTCGTCCCGGTCTGGGCGACCAGGACCTCCACGGCCCACAGCGCGTACGTGGTGACGACGACGGTCGCGGCCAGCGTCCAGACGAACCGCAGGTACGTCGTCGTGTACTTCTGCACGACGCGGCGCACCGGTTCGCCGGTGAGTTCACCGCGGCGCGCCTCGCCGTAGCGCTTGCCGGCGGCCATGAACAGCGACCCGAACGCCGTGGTCAGCAGGAACCACCCGGACAGCGGGATGTCGCCGGCCGTGCCGCCGGCCAGCATGCGCAGCAGGAAACCCGACGCGACGCAGGCCAGTTCGAGGACGGGTTCGTGCTTGAGCCCGAAGCAGTACGCGAGCTGGATCGCGAAGTAGACCGCGAGCACGACCCCGAGCATCGGCTGCCACCAGAACCCGACGGCCAGCCCGGCCAGCACCAGGACGACGGCCAGCACCACCGCGGTGCGCGCCGACAGCTCGCCCGCGGCGATGGGCCGGAACCGCTTGCGCGGGTGCGCGCGGTCGGCCTCGACGTCCTTGGCGTCGTTGACCAGGTACACCGAGCTGGAGACCAGGCAGAACAGGACGAACGCGACGCCGACCCCGGTGAGGGTGTCCAGCCCGACCTGCTCGCCCGCGGGGAACACCGGCGCCAGGACGAGGACGTTCTTGACCCACTGCCGCGGGCGCATGGCGCGCAACCACGCCGGCACCACCGACGTGGGGCGTTCCTGCGTGGTCACGCCCACCGCTCCGCCATCCCGCGCACGGCCACGGTGGTCGCCGCCCCGAGCAGCGCCCCGGCGGTCACGTCGGTCGGGTAGTGGACGCCCAGGACGAGCCGGGAGGCCATCATCGCCGGAACCAGCGGCCACGTGGGCACCGGCAGCAGCGGCGCGAAGGCGATGGCCGCGGCCGTCGTCGAGGTCGCGTGCGAACTCGGCATGCTCCACCGGCTCGGTGTGCCGACCCGGACCTGCACGTGGTGGTCCAGCGGGCGGTGCCGGCGGGCGATCCGCTTGAGCACCACCGAGGCGCCGTGCGCGGCGACGACGGCCGTGGTGGCGACGGCCCACTCGCGCCGGCGGCGGCGGTCCAGCGCGAAGCCGGCCGCGCCGATGCCGATCCAGGCCGCGGCGTGCTCGCCGGCGTGCGACAACCCGGTCGCGACCTCGACGGCCCCGGGGAAGCGGACACCGTTCTGCACGGTCCGCAGCAGGGACAGGTCCGCAGCCGCGACGGCGTCGAGAGCGCTCACAACCCACCTTCAGGTAGCAGGACGATGTCGGACACGGGCATGTCCCAGGTCGAGGAGACGGGCCACGTCGGCAGCCCCTGCGCCGCGGGCGGTGCGGTCCCGCGGTCGAAGCGGAACAGGTCGCCGGCGACGGGGACGGGTTCGGCGTCGCGGTCGCGGTGGGTGAAGTTGAACTCCAGCAGCCGCCGGCCCAGGGGCGACGCCTCGGCCTCGACCTCGTCGATCATCGGCTGCACCCGTGCGGGGTCGGCGAAGTAGTCCACGACGCAGTCGCAGACGAAGGCCAGGTGACCGATCTCGCCGGGCGAGGTGACGTGCTGCGGCCCGCCCCGGGCCTGCAGGATCGCGTCGACCTGCGTCGCGATCTCGGTGTACCGCGCCGGTTCGGCCCAGTTGGTCTGGATCGGGGCGATCGGCCACGGGGTGCCCGCGCGCAGGTCCGAGCCGACGCTGGCCACCACGAGCAGCGCCGCGGCCAGGCCCGCGCCCAGCCCCACCGGCCGCAGCTCGACGGTGCGGAACAACGCCCCGAGCGCGGCGGCCCCGGTGAACGTGGACAGCGCGATGAGCACCGCGTAGTACCAGTGGTAGGGCGGGACCCCCAGGACCGACAGCGCGACGTAGTGCGCGACGCCGGCCAGGCCGGTGACCAGCCAGGGCCAGTACCGCACGCCGGTGGGCTCGGAGGGGCGTTCGCGCCGGTCGTTCCAGCCCATCGCGGCCAGCACGCACCAGCCGAGGCCGCCGAGCACGACGGGCAGGAAGGCGAGCACCGCGACCAGCCCGTACACCTCGACGTACAGCTGGGCGCCGTTGCGGACGTCGAACTCCTCCCAGGCCGCCTGCAGCGTCTTGATGACGACGGTGTCCGGGACGGCGGAGCCGAGGAAGTACCAGCTCCACACCATCCACGGCAGCACGACCACCAGCGCCGCGGGGACCGCGAGGTGCACCCGGCGCAGGATCGCCGGGGTCAGCAGCGTCACCACCGCGATGACGACGCCGGCGTCCATCCGGGTCAGGAACACCGCCCCGGCGACGAGCCCGAACAGCACCGCCCGGCCGCGGACCGCGGTGAGCAGCAGCAGCGCGAGCAGCAGGACCAGGAACGCCGACTCCAGCCCGACCGAGCTCAGCAGCAGTGGGTTCACCCCGACGGCCACCGCGGCGGCCGGGCCCACCCACGCGGGCAGTCCGGTGCGCCGGGCCGCGGACGTCAGGGTCAGCGTCAGCCCGACGGCGACGAGGACGTGCAGGATCCCCAGGGCCAGCACGGGCCGGCGCACGACCGCGGTGACGCCGGACAGCACCAGCACCCACAGCGGGGAGGTCGCCGTGTTGGACTCGACGTCGGACAGCAGACCCCACGTGCCGTGCAGCGCGAGGTTCCGCGCGTAGGCCAGGGTGATGTAGGCGTCGTCGACCAGGGCCGTGCGCACGAGCAGGAACGTCGCCGCGGCGAGCACCCCGACGAGCGCCGCGGGCAGCAGGGCCCGCAGCCGGGACGCCGAGGGCCCGCTGGTTCGAGCGCGTTCGGCGACGGAGGCCATCGAGCTCACCCCTGCCCGCGCATCCGGGCCACGACCTCCACGGCGGTGTCGTCGGCCACGATCCGCCCCTGCTCCAGCAGCACGCCGCGCGTGCACAGCCCGGCGACCATGTCGAGGTCGTGGCTGACGATCACCAGCGTGCGGCCCTCGGCGCGCAGCTCCTCGATCCGCGCCAGGCACTTCTTCTGGAACGGCTCGTCACCGACGGACAGGATCTCGTCGATGAGGAAGACCTCGGGGTCGGTGTGCACGGCGACGGCGAACGCCAGCCGCAGGAACATCCCCGAGGAGTAGAACTTCACCTCGGTGTCGATGAAGCGCTCGATCTCGCTGAACGCGACGATCTCGTCGAAGCGGGCGGTGATCGTCGCCTCGTCCATGCCGAGGATCGCGCCGTTGAGGAAGACGTTCTCCCGGCCGGTCAGGTCGGGGTGGAACCCGGCGCCGACCTCGATGAGCCCGGCGATCCGGCCGCGCACGCCGATGGTGCCCTCGTCGGGGCGCATGACGCCGGAGATCAGCTTCAGCAGGGTCGACTTGCCCGAGCCGTTGAAGCCGAGCAGCGCCAGCGACTCACCCTGGTGGACGGTGAGGTCGATGCCGTGCAGCGCCCGGAAGTTGTCCGAGATCGGCTTGCGGCGGATCTTGGCCATCGCCAGCTCCTTGAGGGAGCGGTTGTGGCGCAGGGTGAAGTCCTTGACGAGGCCGTGGACCTCGATGGCGGTGGGGGCGCCGGGGACGGCGGCCCCCGGAACGCTCGATGTGTTGGAAGTCGTCACGCTCATCACAGCTCCTGGGCGAAACGGCCCTCGATGCGGCGGAAGACCGCCTGACCGGCGGCCAGCAGCACCAAGGCGATGAGCAGGCCCCACAGGCCCGACCACAGCAGGTGCGGCGGCAGTTCCGGTGGCACGGCGGCGGCCCGGACGTCCCCGGTCGGGTACCAGAAGGCCCAGTGGAACAGTTCCACGGCGGCCGTCACGGGGTTGAGCTGGTACAGCGTCATGAACCACGAGTCGGGGCCGCCGACGGCCTCGGCGACCCGGTGCCAGTCGTACAGCACCGGCGAGGTCCAGGTCACGACCATCAGCAGCAGGTCGACGATGTTCTCGAAGTCGCGGTACAGGACGTTGATCGCCCCGAACAGCAGCCCGAGCCCGACGGCGAGGACCGCCACGATGGCGAACCCGAGCAGCGCCCCGCCGATCTGCTGGGGCAGCGGTCGCCACCCCGTGGCGAGGCAGGCGATGAGCAGCACCACCAGCTGCGGCAGGAAGTGGATCGCCGCGACCCACCCCGAGGAGACCGCGAACAGCTCCCGGGGCAGGAAGATCTTCTTGATCAACGGCGCGTTGCCGACCACCGAGCGCGTCGCGTTGCCGAACGCCTCGGTGTAGAAGTTGATCACGACGATGCCGGAGAACAGGTACACCGCGAAGTTGGGGATGCTCTCGTTGAGCTTGAGGAACTCCCCCATCGCGAAGTAGAAGACGGCGAACTGCACGCCCGGCTTCACGTAGGACCACAGCAGGCCCATCACGGACCCGCGGTAGCGGACCCGCATCTCCTTGCGGACCAGGAGCTTGAGCAGGTACCGGTACCGGACGACGTCCAGCAGCCCCGAGCCGTGGCCCGGGGCCACCAGCGGGGCCGTCGCAGTGTCGGTGGTCACGGTCAGTTCTCCACCCGGGACTCAGCAGGGGGTTCGGACAGGTCGACGCCGAAGGTCTTGGCCCAGGCCTGCATCGACGTGATCTCCGGCAGCGACTTCTTGTACGCGGCGCGCAGCTGCGGCCACGACGTCAGCATCCGGCGGTGCAGGTCGGCCGACTCGGCCAGCAGCGCGCGGAACTTCTTCGGCTCGCGGCGGTACCAGACCGCGCCCTTGCCGTCGGCCATCGAGACCACGGCGCTGTCGTACAGCGACAGTTCCCACCACTTGCCCTCGCTGGCGGCCAGCGTGGCGTCGGGGCGCTGGGAGGACTCCGGCTTGGCCGGGCGCAGCTGGCGCAGCGCGGCCTGCGCCGCCCACGGCAGCAGCATCCCCTTGCGCGGGGCCTGCGGTTCCTTGCCCTTGTGCGCGGGCTTGCCGCGCTTGGGGGTCGGGAACGCGTCCGGCTCGGCCGCGACCTGCGCGTCCGGGTGCTGCGCGCGCAGCCCGCGGATGGCCGGCAACGTGCTGCCGAGCAGTTCGTGCAGGTGCCCCGGGCCCTTGAGCAGGTCGCTCAGCGCGCGGTTGCGCAGCGTCTGGGCGTAGTACTGCATCGAGATGAGGTGCTTGACGTCGGTGTAGCTGCTCTCGCGGAACAGCCGGCCACCGCGCTCGTACGGCGAGTACAGCAGCGCCACCAGGAAGCGGTTGCGCTCGTGGTAGTAGGCCTGCCAGTCGATCGTGTCGTCCTTGTCGTTCCACGACACGTGCCACACGCAGGCGCCGGGCAGCGACACCGTGGAGTAGCCGTGCTCCATGGCGCGCAGGCCGTACTCGGCGTCGTCCCACTTGATGAAGGCGGGCAGCGAGAGCCCGATCTCCTTGACGACCTCGGTGGGGATGAGGCACATCCACCAGCCGTTGTAGTCGGTGTCGACGCGGCGGTGCATCCACGGCGTCTGCCGCAGGTTCGAGGCCGCGAGGTTGTGGCCGTGGTACAGGCCGCGGGCCGGGCCCCAGAAGAACCGGTAGAGGTTGACCGACTCGCCCAGGGTGTGCAGGACCGACCGGTCGTACATGTCGAACATGTGCCCACCGACGAGGGTCGGCTTGCGGCAGGCGTCACCGAACTGCACGGCGCGCACGATGCCCTCGGGCTCGATGTTCACGTCGTCGTCCAGGAGCAGGACGTACTTGCTCTTGTCGGCGCGGACGGTCTCGAACATGCCGCGGGCGAAACCGCCCGAACCGCCCAGGTTCGGCTGCTCGATGATGCGCAGCTTGGCGCCCAGCGCGGCGGCGACCTCCTCGAAGCCGTCCTCCTCGCGGACCTTCTGGGTGCCCTGGTCGACGATGACGATCTCGTCGAGGACCTCGAGCACCGAGGCGTCCGCGGCCAGCGCGCCCAGGGTCTTGACGCAGTAGTCGGGCCGGTTGAACGTCGTGACGCCGATCGTCGCCTTCCCGGCGGGCTGGTCGGCGACGGGCGCGCTCCAGGCGGCCTCGACGAGGGTCAGCTCCTGCGAACCACCGGCGACGTCGATCCAGTACCAGCCGCCGTCGGCGAACGGCGCGAGGGTCAGTTCCTCGGACAGCCGCGCCTCGCCGTCCACGCGCCAGGACGTGACGCGCTGACGCGAGCCGCGGGCGTTGGACTTGAACAGCGTCACCGTGCCGAAGCCGGCGAAGGTGCCGTCGAAGCGGACCTTCTCGGCGCGCGTCCAGCGGCGCCAGTAGCTGGCCGGGAAGGCGTTGAAGTACGACCCCAGCGAGTAGCGCTTGCCGGCCGGGACGGTGAGGCTGCGCCGGTTCCCGGCCGCCTCGGTGTCGTGGTCCCCGCCACCGGTGTTGACGAACTCCATCGAGTCCGACTCCGCCGAGGCGTAGCCCTCGGACTGGGAGAAGTCGACGTACAGCGGCAGCACGTCGATGTCGGCGCGCGAGGGGAAGACGATGCGGTGGACCTCGCGCCACGCCCCGTCGTCCGGGGCCAGGCCCCGCGAGGCCTCCAGGTGCAGTTCGTTCCCGTGAGTCACCGTGGTCATGCGTCCACCCCACCGGCCACGAGGGCCGCGCCGTCCTTGAAGTGCGGAGTCAGCTTGTTGTCCACCATCGACAACGCCGCCCCGATCGCCATGTGCATGTCGAGGTACTTGTAGGTGCCCAGCCGGCCGCCGAACAGCACGCCCTTCTCCCGCGAGGCCAGGTCGCGGTAGGCCAGCAGCCTGGTGCGGTCCTCGGGCGTGTTCACCGGGTAGTACGGCTCGTCGCCGGCGACCGCGAAGCGGGAGAACTCCCGCATGATCACGGTCTTGTCCTTGGGGTAGTCCCGCTCGGGGTGGAAGTGCCGGAACTCGTGGATCCGGGTGTACGGCACGTCCTCGTCGGCGTAGTTCATGACCGGCGCGCCCTGGAAGTCGCCGATCGGCAGGACCTCCTGCTCGAAGTCGAGCGTGCGCCAGGACAGTTCGCCCTCGGCGTTGCCGAAGTACGTGTCCACCGGGCCGGTGTAGACGACCGGGACGTTCCCCACGACGTTCCCCTGGGAGACCTGCTGGTTCCCGTCGAAGAAGTCGGTCTCGAGACGGACCTCGATGCCGGGGTGGTCGGCCAGCCGCTCCAGCCACGCGGTGTACCCGTCGACGGGCAGACCCTCGTACGTGTCGTTGAAGTACCGGTTGTCGTAGTTGTAGCGCACCGGCAGGCGGGTGACCGTGGCGCCGGGCAGGTTCCTCGGGTCGGTCTGCCACTGCTTGGCGGTGTAGCCCTTGAAGAACGCCTCGTACAGCGGACGGCCGATCAGCGAGATCGCCTTGTCCTCGAAGTTCTCCGCCGCCGCGGTGTCGATCTCCCCGGCCTGCTCGGCCACGAGCGCGCGGGCCGCGTCCGGGCCCAGCGCCTTGCCGAAGTACTGGTTGATCGTGTGCAGGTTGACCGGCATCGAGTAGACGCCGCCCTGGTAGGTCGAGAACACGCGGTGCACGTACGGGGTGAACTTCGTGAACCGGTTGACGTGGTTCCACACGCGCTCGTTGGAGGTGTGGAACAGGTGCGCGCCGTAGCGGTGCACCTCGATGCCGGTCTCCGGCTCGGCCTCGGAGTAGGCGTTGCCGCCGATGTGGTCGCGGCGGTCGATGACCAGGACCTTCAGCCCGAGGTCCTCCGCGCACTGGCGCGCGACGGTGAGCCCGAAGAAGCCCGATCCGACGACGACGAGGTCTGCGTTCACTGCTGGGTCACCCTCGTTCGCTCCGTCTCACTGATCAGGTCTGGGGCAGCACTGTGCTCAGGCATGGTGGCGTCAGCGTAGCCGTCCCACGCGGCGAGCCCCGTCAACGACGCGGGGTGAGGCGCGCGCGGCCCACCGCGCGCAGTCGACGGCGGGCCGGTTCCTCCACGAACCTCCACAGGACCCACCCGAGACCGATCGCCACGATCGGCAGGTTGGGCACGAGGAAGCTCGTCCACGGCCCGCCCGGGGCGATCTGCGGGACCTCGCGCTGGAACGTCCAGAAGATCTCGTAGACGGGCACGTGCACGAGGTAGACGCTGTACGAGATCCGGCCCCCCAGCACGATCGCGGGCCGGGACAGGAAGGACGAGGGCCCCCGGTCGGTGAGCGCCAGCGCCCCGACCAGCAGCGGGAACAGGACCGCCACGACGGCGAACCGGTCGTAGGGGCGGCCGGCGGCCCAGCCGACGACGAGCACGGACTCCAGGACCAGGATCCAGGCGATGCGCGGCGCCCACACCGCGGCACGGGCGCCGGAGACGGGCCCGGCCTGCAGCTTGCGCACCGCCAGGCACACCAGCGCACCGGCGCCGAAGCAGGTGAAGATCCGCGACAGCCAGCTGTAGTCCCAGTAGATCTCCCCGGTCTGGTAGCTGCGCAGCGCGGCCGGCGCCATGAGCGCGACGGCCCCGGCCAGCAGCAGCCACCACGGCAGCCCCTTCAGCCGGTGCAGCACGAGCGCGAGCAGCGGGAAGGCGACGTAGGCGGCCATCTCGGCCGACACCGACCAGGTCGCCCCGACGAAGCTGGCCCCGTCGAAGTCGGGGCGGTGCCACAGCTGGACCAGCAGCAGCTGCTCGACCCAGGCCCACCAGCCCAGGTCCGGCTGGACGCCCTGGTAGGCGTAGAACGCCGGGTCGATGCTGCGCCGCCACAGCAGCCACCCGCCGAAGAGGACGACGACGACCGCGTACGCGGGCCAGACGCGGCAGATGCGGGCCCACCAGAAGTCCACCCAGGCGCGCAGCCGCGGCCGGCGGCCCATCTTCTCCACGTACGTCAGCGTGATGACGAAGCCGGAGATCACGTAGAACAGGTCGACCCCGAGGTGACCGGAGTCGACCACCGGGGTGAGGAAGGCCCGCACCCCGCCCCAGTCCGGCAGCGGGGTGAACTTCCAGTGGAACAGCAGCACCCACACCGCGGCGACGATGCGCAGGCCGGTGATGGAGCGGACCTCCGGCACGCGCGCGAGGGCCGTCGTGTCCGCGGGTGGTGTGGTGTCGGTGACGGCGGTCAACGCCCTGTCCCCCTAGCGATCAGCGCCCGGTAGGCGACGGTGCGGATCCGGGTGGGCACGAACCGGTACCCGCCGCGGACGACGACGTTGCGGGCGGCCTGGGCCGGTGAGGTGAAGCCCTCGCGGCGCAGGTGCCACTGCAGCCTCAGCTCCGAGCGGAACAACCGCAACCCTCCGCGCCGGGCGTAGGACCCCGCGTCGGGCGAGGCCCCCACCCGGTACTTCACGAGCGGTTCGGGCAGGTTCTCCACGCGGGCGCCGGCGGCGATCATCCGCGCGAACAGCCAGTAGTCCTCCATGAGGTCCAGGTCGCGGTACCCGCCGGCCGCGGCGACGGCCGAGCGGCGGTACACGACCGTGGGGTGGTTGAAGGGGTCGTGGAAGCGGGCGTACCGGGCGATCTCGGCCGCGCCCGTCGGCGGGACGCGCCGGCCCACGACGTCGTCCTCGTGCGCGCCGATCTCCAGCAGCCCCGCACCCACCAGGTCCGCGCCGGCGGCGATGACCGGCAGCTGGCGGGCGAACCGGTCGGGCAGGCTCACGTCGTCGGCGTCCATCCGCGCGACGACGTCGAACGTGCAGTGCCGCAGCCCCTCCTCCAGGGCGCAGGCCAGGCCGACGTTCTCGGGCAGTTCGTGGACCCGCACGCCCTCGAGGGCGTCCAGGGCGTCGAGGGCGCGTTGCAGGTCCGCGGGCACGGGCCCGTCGCGGACGACCAGCACCTCGTCCGGCCGCAGGTGCTGATCGGTCGTGACGCTGGCCACGGCCCGCCGCAGCTGCTCGACGTCGTCCCCGGCCCACACCGGCAGCAGCACCGAGAACCGCGGCACCTCCCCCGCGATCGAGGATCCGGTGCTCGAGGACTCAGCCCCGGCGATCGGGGATCCGGACCCCACGGCGCGGCCGGCGGCGGCCTCGACCGCGCGCACGTCCTCGGAGACCTCGCCCAGGCCGCGCAGCACGCTGGCGGTGGGCTCAGGACGGCCGAGGCCCTGCCGCAGCCCGCTGAGGAGCCCCTCGACCAGCACGTCCCGGCGCTGGGAGCGGGCCAGCGTGCGGGCCCAGCGGCGCACGGTGGCCCCGCCGTACAGGACGGTGTCGCGCGCGCCGAGCGGACGGGAGCGGGTGAAGGTCCACAGCTTGTTGCGGACCTCCAGGACGAACCGCTCCCCCGGGTCGGCGTCGGTGGAGCCGAAGACCTTCGTCCGGTGCTCGACGACGCTGGCCGGGCAGGAGACGCCGCGGCGGTGCCGCAGCAGCCGCGTCGTGTACTCGAAGTCGTCGTTCCACAGGAAGAACGCCGCCTCGGGCAGCCCGTCCTGCCGCACGGCGGCCGCGTCCAGCAGCAGCGCGACGAAGCTGGCCGAGCGGACCGGGACGCACCCGGCGCGGCGGGCCGCCGCGCGTTCGGCGGCGCTGACGCCGGGACGTTCGCGGGGAGTGTTCATGGGGTGCTCGCGCCCGTCGGTCCACACGACGCGGCTGGCGACGACGGCCGAGCCGGTGCTCCGCATCGCCGCCAGCGAGGCCTCGAGCGCCTCCGGACGCGGCACGGTGTCGTCGTCCATGAGCCAGACGGCGTCGGCGGCGTGCCGGTGCACCGCCCGGGCCAGCCCGGCGGCGAACCCGCCCGCACCACCGGTGTTGCGGGGCAGGACGACGAGGTCGACGGGCAGCTCGTGCACCTGCGCCCACCGCTGCACCGCCTCCGGCGAGCCGTCCGAGCTGGCGTTGTCGACGACGACGACCAGGTCGGGGCGGCGGGACTGCGCGGCGAGGGCGTCGAGACCGGCCAGGAGGAGGTCGCGACGGTCGTAGGCGACGACGACCACGACGACACGTTCGACCACCTGCTGCGGGGAGTGCACCGCCACAGGGTGCCAGGTCACGGCACGTCCACCTTCCACACACCGACGGTGCCGCTGGTGAACACCCTGGTCAGGCCGGGCACGGAGTCCAGGTCGACCAGACCCGGCGGGACCGCGTAGCCGGGGACGCCGAAGAACTGCGCGTCGGCCGGTTTGAGCGGCAGCCCGGGGGCGTCGGCGTCGACGACGACCCAGCCGACGTCCTCCTGCTCGACCAGGCGCGCGACCTCCGCGTCGGCCGGCAGGTCGCGGAAGCGGGCCAGCAGGGTGCGCAGGCCGGGCTGGGCGGGGCCGGGGACGGCCGTCGTGGCCAGGACCGGCACGCCCTCCAGGACGTAGGCGTAGGTGGAGCCGTCGTTGCCGGAGTTCAGGACGCGCTCGCCGTCGGTGACGTGGTCGGCGAGGTAGCGGGCCGCGGCGAGGTCGTCGGCGTCGACGCGCTGGTAGGTGGGGTCGGCGTACCGCTCGCGCAGCGCGGCGACCTCGGTGGGTCCGGACTCCACGGCCGCCCCCGCGAGGAGCACGAGCCCGAGGACGGTCGACACCACGGGCGCGGACCGGCGGCCGGCCAGGTCGGCGAGCCGCACGACCGCCACCCCGGCCAGCAGCCACGCCCACGCGCTGCCGTGCGCCACGATCCGGTAGTAGGAGTTCCAGGCGCTGTCCCACACCAGGTCCAGGACGAACCCGTGCACGTCGACGAGGTAGGCCGCGGCGACCGCGGACCAGACCAGCCAGGTCAGCGCGACGGCCCCGGCCCTGCGCCCGGCCAGCAGGGCGCCCAGGACGACGGCCACCGCCAGCCACCACTGCTCGTGGGTGGCCTCGGGGTCGATCCCGCCCTGCAGGGGCAGCGTGAGGACGCGGTGCAGGGCGTCCGGCCAGGACTGCGGCGGGACGTCCCGCGCGAACCGCGAGCTCGACCCGCCCCCGGTCGCCGCCGCCTGCGCCAGCGCGGCCCCCACCAGGCCCCCCGCCAGCAGCCCAGCCACCGTCAGCCCGGCGCACCACTTCCCCGCGGAAACAACAGTCTCCGTCCTCCGGACCCCCCGTTCGGCGACGGAGACTGTTGTTTCCGCGCGGGAGGGGAGCAGCGAGAGCAGGGCGGTGAACACCAGCCAGCCGGCGAACCCGCCGGCGACGGTGAGGACGGCGCTGGGGTGCACGGTGACCGCGCCCGCGCAGGCGAGCGCCAGGGCCGGCACGACCCCGGCGACGGCCCGGCCGGTCACGCGCGCGGGCGGCAGCAGCAGCGCGACGACGCCGGGGGCGAAGGCGATGGCGGCCGCGTTGGCCAGGGCGCCGGAGTCGTGGTGCATCGCCTGGACCGGCTGGTAGGCCAGCACCGAGGCGATCGCCGCCACGCCCCCGGCCGGCAGCCACGCCGGCGGCAGCGTGCGCGAGGCCAGGGCCAGCAGCCCGAGGGTCTGCACGACGGCGAGCACGACGACGCTGGTGGCGTTCAGCGCGCTGACCGCGTCGACCCCGCCGCTGCCGGCGACCAGCGCCGCCCACTGGTGCAACCCGTTGGGGTAGTAGACGGCCGGCTCGCCCGTGACGACGTCGAGGGCCTGCCCCCGCCACGGCGCCGCGTCACCGCTGCGCAGGATCCGCGCGACGACCAGGGTGTGGGTGATGGTGTCGTGCTCCTGGCTGGGGGTGGCCAGCGTCCCGGTCCCCCGCCGGAACAGGACGCACGCCGTGGCCGCGGCCGCCGCGACCAGCAGCCCCGCCGGCAGCAGCGGCCCCCGCGGCAGCTCCGGCCGCTCGGCGCGCCCCCGCACGAGCGCGGCGACGGCGGCCACTGCCGCGGTGACGGCCAGGACGAGCCACCAGCTGAACCGGGCGCCCGTCAGGCCGCTGACCGTCGCGGCGAGGGTGGACGCGCCGATCGTCGTCGCGGGCGCGGCGCCCAGCAGCAGCGGCACGCTGCGGATCCCCGCGGCGAGCAGGACGGCCCCACCCGGCACGAGCACCCACGCGACGGCCAGGGCGGTGGTCAGCGCGTCGCCGAGGGCCGTCCCGGCGGTGATGACCGTCACAGCAGTTCCAGCACCGCGTCGGCCGCCCGCCGGGCCGCGGCCGCCAGCGAGCCGTGCTCCAGGGCCCAGGCGCGCAGGCGCTCGCGGTCGTGCACCGTGGGCGCGGTCACCGACCGCAGCGCCTGCGCGACGGCGTGCGGGTCGTGCTCGACGACCCACCCCAGGTCGTGCCGGCGCACGAGCTGCGCACCGCTGCCGACCCCGGCGAACAGCACGGGTGTCCCGCACGCGGTCGCGGCGAAGATCTTCGTCGGCGACATGAGGTCGTAGCCGGTGCCCGGCACCAGCGAGGCGAGCGCCACGTCGGCGGAGGCGAGCAGTTCGGCGGCGCGCTCGGGCGGGACCGTGCCGGGCAGGTCCACGGTCGGCAGGTCGCGGGCCAGCTGCCGCAGCCGCGGCACGTCCACACCTCCCCCCACCATCGTCAGGTGGGCGTCGGGGCGCTCGCGGGCGAACTGCGCGAAGGCGCGGACGAACACCTCCGCCCCCTGCCACTCCGACATGGTCCCGCTGTAGACCACGCGCAGCCCGTGCGCGGCGAGCGGGGGGCCGGGCCGGAAGACGTCGACGTCGACCCCGTTGCCGACGACGCGGACGCGCTCGGCCGCGACCCCGCGCCCGATCACCTCCCGGGCCATGCCGTCGGTGACGGCCAGCACCCGCGCGGCCCCGCGCAGCGCGGTGGTCTCGGCGATCTCGACGGCCCGCAGCACGGGAACCGGTGCCCCGGCCGCGACCGCGCCCTGCGACCAGACGTCGGGCAGGTAGGAGACGTAGGGGATCCCCCGCAGCCGGGAGGTCAGCCGGGTGACGACGCCGGTGGTGGGCGGGGGTTCGTGCACGACGACGTCGGGCCGACGTCCGGTGAGCAGTCGCGCGGTGAGCGGGACGTCGAAGGAGAGGTAGGGCAGGTAGCCGCGGACGGTGCCGTCGGCGTCGCGGAGCACGGGGGCCCGGCGCGTGGCGACCCCTGGGTCTCCGGGACCGGCCGCGGGGTGGGAGGCGGTGAGGACCTCCACCTCGCAACCCCGCTCCACGAGGGCCTTCGCCAGCGCACGGAGGCGGAACGGCGCGGCCCCCACGTCGGGTGGGTAGGTCCGCGTCGCGATGCGGACCAGCGGCGACACGATCGGTGACCCTACCGACCGGGTCCGTGGTCACTTCCGCGCCACACCGCCGGTGGCCGCCACCACCGGTGTTCCGGCACCTAGGCTCACCCCCCATGAGCCAGCGCGGGCGCAGCTTCGTCGTCGCCGTCGACTCCGGCGGCACCGAGACACGGGTCGGCTGCTTCGGCCTCGACGGCCGCCCGCTGTCGACGGCCCTGGGCCCCGCCGGCGCAGCCCACCACGACCACGACGCCGCGGCGAACCTCACCTCGACGGTGCGCTCGGCCCTCGATGCCGGCGGCCTCACCCCCACCGACGCCCGCGCCCTGGTGGCGGGCGTCTCGGGCATCGCCCGGCGCGGGTCGAACCAGGGCGGCCTCACGCCGGCCGCGGCCCGGGAGTTCTACCCGATGCCGTGGCTGGACTGCCCCGTGGTCTTCGTCAACGACGCCGTCGTCGCCCACCGCGGTGCGCTGCTCGGCCGGCCGGGTGTCGTGGTGGTCGCCGGGACCGGTTCGATGGTCCTGGCGATCGACGGGGACGGCCGCGAGGTCGAGAGCGGGCAGTTCGAGCACTACGCCGGAGCGGCCCGGCACCTGGTGTTCGACGTCGTCCACCAACTGCTGCAGGAACGCGCGACGGCGGCCGACGCCGACCTCCTCACCCGCGTGCTGGACCACTGGGGCGCCTCCGACGTCGCGGCCCTCCGGTCGACGCTCCTCGACCTGGCGACCGTGGACCGCAACGAGGCGAAACGTCGCTGGGGCGCGCTCGCGCCCGCCGTCACCGAACTCGCCGACGCCTCCCCCGTGGCCGACCGGGCGCTGCGGGAGCTCACCGACCGGACCGCCTCAGGGGTGCTGCTCCTGGCTCCCCTCGTGGGCGGGACGCCGGTTCCGGTCGCCCTGACGGGTTCCCTGGCTCAGGCGCCCGCGTTCCGGCAGCGCCTGCGCACCTCCCTGCGGGTTCCGGGAACGACGGTCACCGACCTGGTCCCCACCGCACTGGGCGCGGTCGGCGGGGCGGCCCTGCTGGCGCTGCAGCGGCTCGGGCTGCGAACGGGTTCCGACGTCGTGGCGAACCTCCGTGCGGAACTCCCCGTCGCGACGGTGGCCCCGGCGTAGGAGCGCTACGCGGTGCCCGGTGGGCCGGGAACGCTCGACGTCGCCGGCTGGTCCCCGGGCTCCTCCCGCTCCGCCTGCGTCGCCCGCGCCTTCCGGGCGCCGTTCGGCGACACCTGAGCCGCGGCCGTCTCGTGCTGCAGGAACGTGCCGAGCTCGGAGATCGTCGACATCAGCGGTGCGGGCAGGACGACCGTGCTGTTCTTGTCGACCGCGATCTCGGCCAGCGTCTGCAGCGTCCGCAGCTGCAGCGCCAGCGGGTGCTCGGTCATGACGTCGGAGGCCTGGCCCAGCGCGTCGGCGGCCAGCATCTCCCCCTCGGCGTTGATGATCTTCGCCCGCTTCTCCCGTTCGGCCTCGGCCTGCTTGGCCATGGCCCGCTGCATGCCGGCCGGCAGCTGGATGTCCTTGAGCTCCACGAGGGTCACGTCGACGCCCCACACGCCCGTGGTGCGGTCCAGGATGCGGCGGATGTCCTCGTTGATCCGGTCGGTGTCGGCCAGGATGTCGTCGAGCACGTGCTGGCCGACGACCTTGCGCAGCGTCGTCTGCGCGATCTGGTTGATGGCCGCCGAGACGTTCTCGATGACGACGACGGACCGCGCCGGGTCGACGACGCCGTAGTAGGCGACGGCCGAGACGTCGACGCTGACGTTGTCGCGGGTGATGATCCCCTGCGACTGGATGGGCATCGTGACGATGCGCAGGGAGACGTGCCGCAGCACGTCGACGACGGGCACGATCAACCGCAGCCCCGGGTCCCGGACCGCGATCAGCCGGCCCAGCCGGAACACGACACCGCGCTCGTACTGCCGCACGATGCGCACCGACAGCAGCGCCGCCAGCAGGACCACGCCCAGCACGACCAACCCGACGACGACCGCAGTTCCCACGGCGCACCTCCACCCCCACGCTCATCCCCGCACTCCTCCCCGGCCCAGGGACTTCGGTCCCGCAACGGAACGGGCCGGCGGCGCCTCGGCGCGCGGATCCACCGCCCGTCGGCAACGCTGGGACGCATGAGCGACCCGCAGCAGAACGACCAGCCCGGCCTCGACCCCGACGCCGACCCCGAGGAGCTGAACCCGCGCGACCTGCGCGACACCGACAGCGAGGACGGCGCCCGTTCGGGGGACGAGGCCGACACCGACGCGGACCCGGAGACGCTGAACCCGGCCGACTGACCGACCGGTCCACCGAGCTGCTGCTCCGTGGCGCGAACCTGACGCACGACCGGTCCCGGGACCAACGTCCCGGGACTCGCGTCCCCCGGGACGTTTGGGTCGGCACCAGGTGGCACGCGCCACCGGAGCGGACCGACGGAGAGGTCGGGATGAGCAGCTACGAGTACCGCTGCGCGCGGGACGGGGTGTTCGAGCAGCGCCACGCGATGGGTACCGCTCCACCCACCGGGACCTGCCCGCAGTGCGGCGGGTCGTCGTCCCGCGTCTTCAGCCCTCCCCTGCTGGGCACCCGGGCCCGGGGGGCGCTGTCGCTCATCGACGCGACCGAACGGACCGCGAGCGAACCCGACGTCGTGTCCGCTCCGCCACCACGCCGCACGGGCGGACCCGCGAGAACGGCGAAGAGCCGGCCCGAGCCGAATCCCGCCCTGGCGCGACTGCCCCGGCCCTGAACCGGCCGGCCGTCCCCTGGAGGTGAATCGTCGATGGGAAGTGTCGGACTGCTCTACGTCGGAGCCGTCCTGGTCATCAACGGGCTCGCGCTGCTGGGTCTCGTCAGCGCGCGCGACGCCGTGCCGATCAACCTGTTCGTGGGAGGTCTGCAGGTCCTGACCCCCACGTGGCTGGTGTTCTCCTCGGGCGGGGATCCCGACGCCGTGCTCGCCGCCTCGGGGTTGTTCCTGTTCGGGTTCACGTACCTGTACGTGGCGATGGGCACGCTGCTGGGCCTGGACGGCACCGGGCTCGGCTGGTTCTCGGCGTTCGTGGCCGCGTGCGCCCTGGTCTACTCCGGGCTGAACTTCGGCCGGTTCGACGATCCCGCGTTCGGCGTCGTCTGGCTGATGTGGGCCTTCCTGTGGTTCCTGTTCTTCCTGGTGCTCGCCCGTGGCCGCACCGCGCTGACGCGCTACACCGGCGCCGTCGCGGTGGCCCAGGGCATCGTCACCGGCGCCGTGCCGTCGTTCATGCTGCTCACCGGGACGTGGGCACCGAACACCACGGCCACGGCGGTCGTGCTGGCCGTGTTCGCCGTGACGGCCTTCGTCGGACTGTTCGCCCTGTTGCGCCGGCCCGCGACCGTCACCCTCCCCCCGACCACCCCCGGCACCAGTGAGGACTCGCAAGCGTCAACGCCGAACAAGGAGCACAGACATGCCTGAACTGGTCTTCCCCCTGGACTCGCGCAAGAGGTTCTCCGAGCAGGACCTCGTGGGGCACAACCGCTGGCACCCCGACGTGCCCGCGCAGGTGCACGTCCGGCCCGACAGCTCCTTCCGGGTCCACTGCCGGGAGTGGTTCGACGGCGCCATCCACAACGACGACAACGCCGACGACATCCGCGACGCCCCGCTGTCCACGGTGCACGTCCTGTCCGGCCCGATCGCGGTGGACGGCGCCCACCCCGGGGACCTGCTCGTCGTCGACATCCTCGACGTCGGCCCCATCCCCGGGGAGGACTCCGGCCCGCTGGCCGGGCAGGGCTGGGGGTACACGGGCATCTTCGCCACGCAGAACGGCGGGGGTTTCCTCACCGAGCAGTTCCCCGACGCCTACAAGGTGATCTGGGACTTCCGGGGCCAGGTCGCCACGTCCCGGCACGTCCCGGGGGTGTCGTTCACGGGCATCGTGCACCCCGGCCTGATGGGCACCGCTCCCTCGCACGACCTGCTGGCCCGCTGGAACCAGCGCGAGGGCGCTCTCATCGCCACCGACCCGGACCGGGTTCCGCCGCTGGCCCTGCCGCCGCTGCCGCAGGACGCCCTGCTGGGCACCCTGTCCGGCGACGCGTTCGAGCAGGCCGCCGCCGAGGCGGCCCGCACGGCGCCGCCGCGGGAGAACGGCGGGAACCAGGACATCAAGAACCTCACCCGGGGCAGCCGGGTCTTCTACCCGGTGTTCGTCGAGGGCGCGAACCTGTCGATGGGCGACCTGCACTTCTCGCAGGGCGACGGGGAGATCACGTTCTGCGGTGCCATCGAGATGGGTGGGTTCATGGACCTGCACGTCGACGTGATCCCGGGCGGCATGACGACGTACGGCGTCGGGGAGAACGCGGTGTTCATGCCGGGCACCACCGACCCGCAGTTCAGCCAGTGGCTGGCGTTCTCCGGGACCTCGGTGACGCTGGACGGCGAGCAGCGCTACCTCGATTCCCACCTGTCGTACCAGCGCGCCTGCCTGCACGCGATCGACTACCTCACGAAGTTCGGGTACACCCCCGAGCAGGCGTACATGATCCTCGGCGCCGCGCCCATCGAAGGACGGCTGTCGGGTGTCGTGGACATCCCGAACTCCTGCTCCACGGTGTACCTGCCCACGGCGATCTTCGACATCGACGTCCGCCCGTCCGCGCAGGGCCCGGAACAGATCGACCCCGGTCAGGGAGTTCCGCGCTCGAGCTTCTGACCCCTACGAGCGTGCCGTGCTCCGTTCGCCCTCCTCGGCCACCGCGTCGGGGAGGACGGCGGGGACCGGGGCCGGGACGACGATCAGCGGTACCGGGCAGCGCCGCACCAGCGTGGTGGTGGTGGAGCCGAACAACGCCGACAGGAACGCACCGCGGCCGCGGTGCCCCGTCACGACCAGACCGCACCCTTCCGACCCGTCCGTTCGGCTCCAGCCCTGCAGCAGGGCGTCGGAGGCGAAGGCGCCCTCGACGATCCGGGTCCTGGTCACCAGCCCCGGGTGGGTCGCGGCGATCCGGGCGAGGGCGGCGTCGACCTGGTCGACGCGGTGACGTTCGGCGGCTTCCAGCCGGTGCACGTAGTTCCCCGGTCGCGTCGGCACGCCCGGCGCCTCCAGGCTCACGATCCCCACGAGCTCCAGCACCGCCCCGGCCGCCGCGGCGTAGCGCGCCGCGATCGTCACGGCCTCCTCGGAGGCGGGCGAACCGTCGAGCCCGACGGTCACACCGGGTGCTCCCGTGGGTTCCTCGGCGCCGACGGGGACGAACGCGACCGGGACGGCGGAGTGGTCGGCGAGGTACCTCGCCGTCGAGCCGAACAGCGGCGCGTCCTTGCGCCGCCCCCGCGTGCCCACCACGACGAGGTCGGCCGCCCCGGCCGCCGGCAGGAGTTCGACCCGTGGGCTGTGCCAGGAGAACTCCTCCACCAGCGTCCGGGAGGCGTCGGCCTGCCGGGCCAGCTCCGCGGCCGTCGCCAGGGCCTGGCGACCGGCGGCCACGGCGGCCCGGCGCGCGGGCGGGAAACGTCCACCGCCGGCGCGCGACTCCTCCACGCAGTGGACCAGCTGGAGCCGGGCGTCGGCCGGCAGACCCCAGCGGGCCGCCCACACCACCGCCGACTCCCCCGTCCGGCTGCCGTCCACGCCGACCACGATCGTCCTCGCGCTTCCCGCGTCCATGTCTGCCCTCCTGGGTGGTTGCCCCCAGGGTCCGGGTTGTTCAGCGGCCGCACAGGGCAGAACGTCCCGGGACCGACCACCTCGTGCGGGTTCCGCGGCCTCCACCTCCCGGCGAGGTGTGCGTCGGTGAGGTGGTCGTGCACGATCCGCCCAGGGACCGGGCCCGCTGTTCGAGGTTGGCCAGGCCGCTGCGCCGGTGCGCCGTTCCCGTTCCCGCGGCCGGCCCCGTCCCGACGCCGTCGTCGGCCACGGTCAGCACCAGTTCGTGGGGGGACAGTTCCACCTGCACGGTGACGTGCCCGGCGCGGGCGTGCCGGGCGCAGTTCGACAGCAGTTCCCGCACGACGGCCTCCACGTGCCCGGCCACGTCACCGGTGACCAGTGCACCGGCCGGGACGTCGAACGCGACGGTCGGCGGGAAACCCAGCAGGTCGGTGAACTCGGCGACCAGCGGCAGCACGACGTCGCGGACGTCGACCTCCCGCGGAGCGTGGGTGAGCTGGAAGATCGTGGAGCGGATGGCGCGGATCGTCTCGTCGCAGGCCTCCACGACCTGCCGCAGCGCCCGCGCGGTCTCCGGCTCCGCGGTGCGCCCGGCCAGGGCCGACAGCCGCAGACCCGAGGCGAACAACTGCTGGATCACGTGGTCGTGCAGGTCCCGCGCGATGCGGTCCCGGTCGTCGACCAGCGCGAGGCGACGACGGTCCTCCTGCGCCCGGCCGAGTTCGAGGGCCAGCGCCACGTGGCCGGTGAAGTCGCCGGCCATCGCCAGGTCGTCGTCGCCGAACGCCCGGGCGCCCGTGCGCCTCAGCAGCACCAGCAACGCGGGTCGCTGCCCGGGGGTGAGCGGGACGTGCACCATCATCGCCGGACCGCTGGGCACGGCGGTCAGCGACGTGTTCATGCCGGCCTGCGCGGCATCGGTGAACACGGCGTCGGCCTCCTGGCCCAGCACCCGGCCGGCGAGGGTCTCGACGCGCCTCCACGTGGTGCCCAGCAGCAGGTCCGCGACCTCGCCGTCGGCGGCCACGACCTGCAGCAGCTCCTCGTCGCCGTGGTCGACCCGCAGCACCAGCCCCAGGTCGGCCAGCGCCGCGGCACGGGCCTGCCGGGCGATGAGGGACAGCGGGGAGGACCGCTCGGCCAGCAGGTCCCGGACGATCTCGGCGGAGGCCTGCAGCCAGCGCTGCCGGCGTTCGGCGACGTCGAACAACCGCGCGTTGTCGATCGCCACCCCCGCGGCCGAGGCCAGGGCCACCAGCAGTTCGGAGTCCTCGGAGCTGAACGGCACCACGGTCCCGCCGACGATCTTGCCGCTGACGTGCAGGTTCCCGAAGAACTCCCCGCGCACCCGGACGGGAACCTCCAGCCGAGAGGTCCCGGCAGCGGGTTCGGCGACCGCGTCGCCGGCGCGGTACTCCTGCCACCCCGGGCCCGACTCCCCGCCGGGCCCGGGAACGGCGAGCACCGCGTACCGGGCCCCGACCAGGTCGCGGGCCGCGACGGCGGTGCGGCGCAGCAGAACGGGCAGGTCCAGGTCGGTGCTGATCGCGCGCGTCGCGGCCAGCAGGCTGCGCAACCGGCCCTGGGTGGACAGCACGTCCTGGGCCCGCTCGATGAGCTGTTCCAGCAACTGGTCCAGTTCCAGCCGGCCGACCTGCGGGAAGGTGATGCCGGGGTCGTCCGGGCCGCCGTCCGGATCACCGTCCGACCCGCCGTCCACCCCGCCGCGCGGACCGTCCCAGCGCGTGCGCTCGTCGAACCCGGACGTCATCGGCCTCGCCTCGCCTCCCGTCGCGCCCGACGTCTCGCCCGACGTCGCGCGCACCGCCGATGCAAGCACACGCGGGGCCGGTTGCCCAGGTGCGTTCCAGCGGGCGGGTACCGCGGGGCCGGGAGGTCATCCGGCGTGGGAACCGGCGGCCGGTGCGGCGCCGTGGGCGACCCGCGCGGGGTCGGGGACGACGACCACGGGTCCGCTCGCGCGGTGCAGGACGTCGTGGCTGGTCGAGCCGAGCAGGGCGGTCGCGAACGCCCCGTGGCCGCGCGCGCCGACCACCAGCAGGCGGGCACGGGCCGCGTACTCGACGAGCACCGGCCCTGGTTCGACCCCCTCGAGCACGTCGACGTCCACCTGCAGGCCGGGGTGGGTGGCCCGGACCTGCCCGGCCAGGACCTCGCCGTCGTGCCGGTGCGCGGTCTCCTCGACGCTGCGCAGCTCCCCGATCCGCACCGGGTCCCAGTCCCCGGCGTACCGGGAGGTGGACCGCCAGGTGCGGACGATGCGCAGGGGTTCGGCGAGGTCGGCCGCTCGCGTGGCCGCGAAACCCACGGCGGCCCGGGCCGCCGAGGAACCGTCGTCCCCCACGACGATCCCACGGGTTCCCGCGGCCGGGGCGGAGCGCACGACGGCGACCGGGCACGGGGCGTGCGCGGCGAGGAACAGGCTCGTGGAACCCAGCAGGAGACCGGAGAAACCGTGGGTGCGGACCCAGCTGCGGTGCGCCGCTCCACTCACCAGCAGCGCGGCGCCCTGGGCGGCCTGCTGCAGCACGCGCCGCGGACGGTCGCGGACGGTCTCGCTGGTCACGGTGAGGCCGGGGTGTTCCTCCCGCACCCGGGCGGCGACCTCGGCGAGCGCCTCCCGGGCCCGCTCGTCGACGTACCGCCGCAGGTCCTCGTCGTACCAGCGTGCGGTGACGTCGCCCGTGACGGTCTCCGGAACCGCGTGCACCAGGTGCAGGGCGAGACCGTCGTGGTGGGCGTGCTCGGCCGCCCAGTCCACGGCGGGGCGGTCGGCGTCGCCGTCGGCGACCCCGACGACCACGCGACCGGTCCGCTGCCCGGCGCCCATCAACCCACCGCCGTCCGCGTCCCGGCGGGCGGGACGAGCCGCAGCGGGCCACCGGAACGCGGCAGCGGCCGGATCCGCGGTGCGCCCGCGCCCGCTTCCGCGCCCGGCTCCGCGCCCGGTTCCGCGCCCGGCTCCGTTCCGTCGGGGACCCGCAGCGACCGGGAGCGGACGAGGAGTTCCCGATGCCCGGCCGGCGCCTCGCGGACGGCGGCGGGTCCGGGTCCGCCCGCCTCGTCGTGGGCGTGGACCGGGCGCGGTTCCACGGTGTTCCGCACCGCCTCGACCACCACCGGCCCGTCCCGCCCTCGTCCGCTCACGGGTGCAGCGTGTTCGGGGAACCGCCGGTGGATCAGGGCAGAAGGTCCCGCAGGAACTGCGGGAACCCCCGGCGCCGCGCCGCGGCCGGAACGTCGTCGACCCGACGGTCCCGGGTGCCCGGTGACGGCTGACCCGGGACCTCGGCCCCTGTCGCCGGAACCGGGCGGGAACCACGATCCGCCTCTGGTGCACCCACCGGAGGAGGCCGGTTCGCGTGGACGGTGAAGACCGCACCCTGCACCGGCGAGCGGGACTGCTCGCCCGTTGCCGCAGTCGCCTGGCCGGTTCCCTGGCGCGGGAGCGGACCGTCGTCGTGGTCCGCGGGGAACTGCACCGGTCCCCCCTGGTGAACCGCGCGACCCTGCTCGAGGCCACGGTCCTGTGCGCTGTCACCGTCGCGGGCCTGCTGGGCAGCGGGGCGCTGCTCGCGCACGCCCCCCGGGCCGCCGCGCAGGCCGGTGCCCAGGCCCGTGAACGGATCAGCGCCCAGACGGTCGTGCCGGCGACCTTGACGGTCGTCGCGGACGAGGCCTCCCGCGATCCCGCCGGTGACCACCGGGCGAGCAACGTCACGGTGCAGGTGCGCTGGGAGTGGGAGGGCCGCCCCCGCGAACGCACCGCGGCCCTGGGCACCGTCAGCGCGTGGCGGGCCGACGACGCCGCGCCCACCGGCACGGGACCGGCGTCGGGAACCGCGATCCGCGTCGACGCCCACGGCGCGCCGGCCCTGCCCGCCGAACCGCCCGCCCAGGCCGTGACCCTGGCGTGGATCACCCACCTCGTGGGGGCCCTGATCGTGGTGGTCCTGACGTCCGTGGCGCGCGGGGTCGTGACCGCGGCCGCGATCCGGCTGCGCGGCGCGGCGTGGCAGCGGGAGTTCGACCGGTGGCGGCCGGTCAGCGGAACGGGGGGACGGCGGCCACCGGAACCGTGGCCGTGAGCAGCACCGCGGGCCGCACCTGCCGCAGGAACTCCCGTTCCCCCTCCAGCGGACCACCCGGGTCACCGTCGGGAACACCGTCGGGCACACCGTCGGGCACCCGGACCAGCGCCCGGCCGCCCAGGGGACTTCGTCCCTGGCGCCGACCGCGGAACGGGGCCACCATGGGGGCCCGGGTCCTGGGAGGTGCTCAACGGTGCTGGTGAGGGAGGCGCTGCCGTCACGGCAGCCGGTCACCCTGGTGGCCGACGACGAGATCGCGCACGCGGCACGGGTGCTGCTGCACCACGGTTTCTCCTCGGCGCCCGTGCTGGGCACCGACGGCGGGCTGGTGGGCGTGGTCAGCGAGTCCGACCTGCTGCGCGGACGGGTGCGCCCGGACCCGCGCTCGCACCTGCTGCCCCACGACGACCTCGACGACACCGGCGAGGAACTGTTCCGCACGGTCGCCGAGGTGATGACCCCGCACCCCGTGACCGTGGACCTGCGCGACGACCTCGCCGACGCCGTCGCGGTCCTGCTGGATCGGGGTTTCAAGGCGGTTCCGGTGATGGACGGTCACCGCCTCGTCGGCGTCCTGGCCCGCCGCGACGTCCTGCGCACCCTCACCCACGACGACGAGGACGTGCGCCGGGCCGTGCAGGACCGGCTGGCGGAGGACCTGCCCGACCAGACGTGGACGGTCACCGCCGACAACGGCGTCGTCACCGTGAGCGGCCCCTACGACGCCGCCTCGCAACGGGTCGCGGCCGTCGTCGCGCGCACGGTCCCCGGTGTCGTCCGGGTCGCGGTCACCGCGGACCCGCTGAGCTACGACGATCCCGACGCCACCCGCCGGGACGGTCTCACCCGCGGGAACGCGCGGTGGTGAACAACGCCGCCTGCGTCCGGCTGGCCAGGCCGAGCTTCGCGAGCACGTTCGAGACGTAGTTCTTGACGGTCTTCTCCGCCAGGTGCAGTTCGGCGCCGATCTGCCGGTTCGTCCGGCCCTCGCTGAGCAGCCGCAGGACGCGGCGTTCCTGCGGGGTGAGCTCGGCCAGCCGCCGGTCGGCCGCCAGCGGGTCCTCCAGCCGCCGGCGCACCTGCTCCACCGCGGCCGGGTCCAGCAGGGTCCTGCCCTCGTGGACCGCGCGCACCGAACCCACCAGGTCGGTGGTGCCGATCTCCTTCAGCAGGTACCCCGCCGCGCCCGCCAGCACCGAGGCCATCAGCGCCTCGTCGTCGTCGTAGGAGGTCAGGACGATCGTGCGCGTCCCCGGTGAGAGCAGCGCCACCTGCCGGCAGACGTCGATCCCCGAACCGTCCGGCAGCCGGCCGTCGAGGACGGCGACGTCGGGACGCGTCAGGGTGATCCCCTCGAGGGCGTCGGCGACGGTCGCCGCCTCCCCGACCACCTCGACGTCGTCGCCGGCCTCCAGCACGGCGCGCAGACCGGCGCGGACGACGGCGTGGTCGTCGAGCAGGAAGACCCGGATCCTGGGCACGCGCGCGACCTAGCCGCGGCTCCCGACGACCGACTCCGCCCGGGCGGTCAGGCTGTCGGCCAGCTGGCGCAACGCGCGGGCGGTGGCGACCTCGGCGCCGACCTCGGCCGACGGCGCGTCCGCGGGCTGCCGGTGCGCGCTGCCCGTGCCGTCGAAACCGCTCAGGACCGCGTGCGCCGTGGTGTCGTCCTCGTGGGCGAACACGTCGACGGTGACGGTCCAGCGGCGCACGTGCTCCCAGCCCTGACCCGGTGGCCGCTCGCCCGCCGCGGAGGCCGCACCCCCGTCCGAACCCCCGTCCGAACCTTCGTCGTGGGAGACGCTGGCGTCGTGCCCGGGGAAGAAGACGGTCTCGGTGCCGGTGTCGTCCCAGCGGACGCGGTAGGGCGGGCTGCCGTCGGGGTGGGGGACGTCGACCACGACCCCGTCGCGCCGGGTGGCGCCGACGGTGGCCGAGGCGATGACGATGCGGTCGCCGGGACGAGCTCTCATGGTTCCTCCTCGAACAGCTGGAGCAGTTCCTCGACGGGGGTTCCCATCGTCCTCCTCCGGCGCGGCCAGGTCCACGCCCCACCTCGGCCGCCGGGCACCGCCTCAGCCGTCGAGGCGGGCGCGGTGGACCAGCGCCACGTCCACGGCGTGGAAGGAGTCGCGGACGCCCGGGGCCCACGGCGTCAGCCCGCGCCGCACCTCCTCGGGAGGATCGGGCAGCGCCCGGCAGCGCCCGGTCACGGTGATCGTCCACCCGGGGCCGCTCCCCGTCGTGGGGCCGTCCACGTCCACGGCGAAGGCGACCACGGCGTCCCGCACCGACCGGGCCAGGACGGTGTCGACGCCGGTGCGGAAGAGGATGCGCGCACCGAGCACCCGGTAGTTCACGGTCGCCACCGCGGGCAGCGCGCCGTGGGTGAACACGATGCGCCCCACTCCCTGCGGAGGCAGCCCGGCCACCGGAACCTCCGGCGCAGCCGTCGTCGGCACGGGTGCGTCCACGCCTCCCACGCTCACCGCCCCCACGCCACGACGGGGGTGCCGCGCCCGGACCGGTGCCGGGCCGTCACCCGCGGCGGACCGCTCCCGGACGAACTCCTGTCCATCCCCACCTCCCACCCGTGCGGCGTCGCACGGTCTCGGCGACGCCCCGCTCACGGTGGGTCCGCCGCGGCCGCGGTCCCAGGGGCCAAGGTCCCTGACGCCCTCAGTCGGTGCGGGGCGGCGGGATCGGCCGGGCGCTGAGCAGCCTGCCGGTGAACTGCACCATGTCCAGCGCGAGCACGGGCCCTCCGGGCTGGGGGCAGAACTCCTCCACGGCCTGCGGCCGGGCCCCCGGTGGCGCCGCCCGGCACCCGCCGAGGACGGTGACGCTCCACCCGTCGCCGATGGCCGCCTCCGCGTCCACCTCGACGTGGTCGACGTGGTAGGCCAGCACGTCGCCGTCGCGGTGGTGGCGCAAGGCGCTGCGGGCCGGTGTCGGGAACCACAACCGGTCGCCCCACACGACGTAGCGCGTGGAGGCCACCGCCGGGAGCGAGTCCTCGGTGAACACGATGCGGCCGCGTCCGCTGGTGCCGAGGAAGGTCCGGCAGGCCTGCGCGCTGAGTTCGGTCAGTTCCTGCACCCCCGCACAGTGCCCCCGGCCGCCGCGTCCGGGTCAGGGCCCTTCGTCCCCCGTCACCGCGCCCTCGCGCAGGTTCCCGCGGCCGGCGCGGCGGGCCACCAGCGCGCGGAACACCAGCGCGCCCAGCAGCCCGACGACCACTCCGACCAGGGTTTCGAGCACCCGGTCCGCGACGAGCGTGGCCACGGGACGGGTGAGCGCCAACTGTCCCGACAGCAGCGCCAGCGGCGTGATGAACAGCATGGCCAGGCCGTAGTTGCGGGTCACCACCAGTTCGGTGGCCCCCTGCAGCACGGCCAGCAGCACGACGACGGCCAGGGCCGGCAGGGGTGGCGCCAGCAGCACGGCCGCCACCAGGACGCCGACGACGGTGCCCAGGCTGCGCTGGACCCCGCGCACGACCTGGGTGGAGGACGTCGGCGCGGCCAGCGGGACCACGGCCGCCACCATGGCCCAGTAGGGGTGGCCGATGCCCAGGGCGACCGCGACCCCGCCGGCCGCCGCCACGACGACCGCGCAGCACAGCGCGTGGGCGAGCAGCGGCACCTCCCGCGGGACGTGCGGCGGCGGTGGCGCGGCGGCACGCGAGGGCGCCAGCCGCACCTCCAGCACGCCCAGCAGCACCGACAGCGCCGCCGCCCCCGCGGCCACACCGGTCACCGGCCCCACGTCCGAGGCGGCCACGGGGACCGAGCCGCAGGCGGTGACGGCGAAGACGAAGAACATCGGGCCCGGCGGCCGCCAGCGCCCGCGGTCGGCCAGCAGCGAGGTGCCGGCCGCCCAGGCGGCGGCGACGGGCACGACGAGCAGCGTGCGGTCCACGCTGACGGCCACGGCCGCACCGGTCGCGACCGCGGCGACGAGCAGGATCCCGACGGCACCCTGGGTCCGCCACCGGCCCGGTACCGGTGCGCGGCCGCCGTAGACCGAGGCGAACACGCCGAACGTCGCGTACAGCGCCCACGCCAGGTGCTCCAGCCACCACAGGGCCAGCAGCGCCAGCAGCAGGCAGCACGAGGCCCGCACCGCCACGCGCCAGGCGCCGGGTGCCGGCGCCACCCTCAGCAGGTCCGTCAGGAACTGGTGCACCCACCCAGTCTGCGGGCCGACGCAGGCACACCTGTGACGCCCGCGTCGTGGGGAGGAGTTTCGAGTGGTTGACCCTGCTCATCACGGGTAGGACAGGGCAGGACAGTTCGAAACCCCTACTGGACCAGGAGCACCTCACCGTGGCAGAGCGTCAGACCGTCATCCGTTCGCTGCACGACATCGGACTCGCCGCGTGGTTCGGTGGCTCGCTGTTCGGGGCCGTCGGTCTGAACGGCGCCTCCGCCGCGGTCAGCGACCCCACCGACCGCACGCACGTCGCCACCGCCGGGTGGGCACGCTGGGCTCCGGTCAACGCCGCCGCCCTGGCCGTGCACGCCATCGGCGGCATCGGGCTCATCGCGGGCAACAAGGGCCGCGTGGTGGGCCAGTCCGGAACCCGCGGGAACACCGTCCTCAAGAGCGCCGTGACCCTGGCCGCCATGGGCGTCACCGCCTGGTCGGGGCTGGAGGGTGCACGCCTGGGCAAGGACTCCAAGGCCCCGGCGAACTCCGGTGTCGACCCGAGCCCGGAGACCCCGGCGGAGCAGGCGAGCGCCATGAAGCGCCTCAAGGTGCTGCAGTGGACCATTCCCGCGCTGACCGGTGTCCTGCTGGTCATGACCGCTCAGCAGGGCGAGCAGCAGAAGGCGTCGCAGGTGCTCAAGGGCCTGCTGCCCGGCCGCAGCTGAGGACCCTCGCGGAAACCGGACCGCCAGCACGTCGGGAACGACGTGTCGGCGGTCCGGTCACGGGTGCGCCGGCTCCGCTCTGCGGCTCCTCCGGCCGCTTCCACTTGCCGCCCCCGCAGGGCGGTCCTAGCGTCGCGAACGGTCCAACCAGGGCCGACGAACCCCCTTCCGACAGGATCCCGGCGACCATGAGCGAACGCGCCACAGGCAGTGAGACGACGCACGGGACGATCCACCGCCACACCTCCCACCAGGACCAGCCGTCGGCCGGGCAGCTCATCTCGGCGGTGCTGGGGACGACCTACGTCGTCGTGGGGTTGCTGGGTTTCCTGGTGACCGGTTCCTCCGACTTCACCGGTCACGACCCGGCGCACAACATCGCCGGCATCACGGTCAACCCCCTGCACAACGTCGCCCACCTGCTCGTCGGCGGTCTCGGGGTCGCCGCCTACGCCCGGCCCACGTTCGCGCGCGCCTACGGCGCGCTGCTGCTGGTCGCCTACGGCGGCCTGTTCGTCTGGGGCCTGCTGGTCGCCGGGGAGCCCAACGCCATGAACCTCGACACCGGCGCCAACGTCCTGCACGGCGCGACCGCCCTGTTGGGCCTGCTCATCGCCCTGCTGCCGGCCCGGCACGAGGAACGGGCCGACTCCGCCCAGGGTGCTCGCTGACGGCTCGGCGTTCCCGGTCCTCCTCCACCGGCAGCAGGTCGCCCGCCGGCGTGCGCAGCCGGACCCGGTGGCCGCCCGCGAGCAGGGCGTCGCGGGTGGTCCACGACTGCCCTGTCGCCGGCGCGTGCTGCCGCTCCTCCGAGCGGACCCCGCACGACGCGGCGGGCCCGGCCGACGGCTCCGCTCAGTACTTGGCGGACTGTCCGCCGTCGATCGGGACGACCGCGGCGTTGACGTAGCTGGCGTCGTCGGACAGCAGGAAGGCGACGACCGAGGCGATCTCCGGAGCCCTGCCGTAGCGCTTGGTCGGGTTGACCTGGATGAACTGCTCGGCGGCCCCCTCCGGGTTCTCGGGGTCGAGCTGGCGCATGGAGTTCTCGACCATCGGCGTCCAGATCGCGCCCGGGGCGATCGCGTTGATGCTGATCCCGTACTGGCCGTACTCGACGGCGGAGTTGCGGGTCAGGCCCACGACGCCGTGCTTGGCGGCGGCGTAGCCGGACTGGTTGCCGACACCGCGGATGCCACCGACGCTCGCGGTGTTCACCACGCGACCCGAACCCTGCTCGCGCATGACCTTCAGGACCTTCTCCAGGCCCAGGAACACACCGCGCAGGTTGATGCCGTGGACGCGGTCGAACTCGGAGACCGTGAAGTCCTCGGTCAGGTTCTGGCGGCCCTCGATGCCGGCGTTGTTGAAGAACCCGTCGATGCGGCCGAACCGCTCGAGGGTGGCGGCCACGTAGGCCTCGACGTCGGTCTCCTCCGACACGTCCGCCACGACGGTGATGACCTCGGCCTGCGGGGCGGCCTCGGTCACGGCCGCGGCCGACTCGGCCAGGCCCTGCTCCGAGACGTCGACGAGCGCGAGCTTCGCGCCCTCGGTGGCCAGCCGTACCGCGGTGGCGCGGCCCAGGCCGGACCCGCCGCCGGTGATGAGGATGACGCGGTCGCTGAAGCGGTCCACGGGAACGTCCTTCCGACTCTGGTGTGCGTCCGCCGCACGCCGGGACGACCTCCGTCGACCGTTCCGGCAGGTGCTGCGCCTTCTGCTCAACACCTGTCGCTCAGGCTACTCGGATGTTTGAACCTCGAACAGCACGGGATGGCCCGTCCGGCTCAGTCCGCCCAGACGATGCCGACCTTGCCCCCGACCCCGGAGTCGGCCACCGCGTACGCCTCGGCCGCCTCCTGCAACGCGAAGGTGTGGGTGACGACCGCCTCCGGGTGCAGCCCCCACCGCACGAGGTTGGTCAGCAGTTCACCCGTGCGCACGGTCGAGGACACCCAGGAACCGTGGATCGTCAGCTGCCGGTGGATGATCACCTCGCTGACGTCGACGGCCAGCTGCCCACCCTCGCCGACCAGCGCCACCCGCCCCCACCGGCGGGTGTGCCTGAGCGCGGTGAGCTGGCCGGCCCCGTTGCCGGAGCAGTCGACGGAGGTTTCCGCGCCGTCGCCGAGCAGGGCGTCGAGTTCGTCGTCGGCGCCGGCCACGGCGTGGTCGACGGCGCCGAGCTCCAGGGCCAGCGCGCGCCGCTGCGGGCTGGGGTCGGTACCGACCACCGTGCCGGCACCCATGGCCTTGCCGAGCAGGCCGGCCGCCAGGCCGACCGGGCCCAGACCGGTGACCAGCAGCCGGTCGCGACCGGAGACGCCGATCCGGCACAGCGCCTCGTAGGCGGTGCTGAAACCGCACGCGACGCAGGCGCCGTCGAGGAACGTGAGTTCGTCCGGCAGGACCAGCAGGTCACGCTCCTCGGCCAGCAGCAGGTCGGCGTGCCCGCCGTCGCGCTGCCACCCGTACGCGGCCCGTTGCGGTGCGGTGCAACTGATCTGGTACCCGCGTCGGCACTCCTCGCACTGCCCGCAGCCGCTGATGTGGTAGACGACGACGCGGTCGCCGACGGAGATCCGCTGGACGCCCGGCCCCACCGCGACGACCCGCCCGGCGGGTTCGTGGCCACCGGCGACGCCCTGGTAGGCCTCCGGCCCCTCCCCGAGGTGCTCGCGGTAGATGGCGCGCAGGTCCGATCCGCAGATGGTGGAGGCGCGCATCGCCACGACCACCTGGCCGTGGCCGGGGCGGGGGTCCTCGACCTCGCGCAGGTCGACCTCGCGGTTGCCGGGCAGGTGGGCAGCGCGCACGGGAGAACTCCTCACAGGTCGTCGTCGATCAGCTGTTCTCACTTGAGCACGCGTGCTCGCACGTGATGCACTGAGCATCGGAACGAGCCCGCGCGTTGTCAACCCTCGCCGAGACCTCACGGAGGAAGCCGTGGCGCGCAGACCCACAGCGCAGTCGGTGGCCGCCCTGCGGCCCGGGGCGCTGGCCCTGGCGGTCGACGTCGCCCGCCGGTTCCACCTCGACGGCGACTCCAAGGTGCGGATCGCGCAGGACCTGGGGATCAACCGGTTCAAGGTGGCCCGGCTGCTGGAACTGGCCCGGCTCGCAGGTCTGGTGCAGGTCGTCGTGGGCGCCCCGGCCGACCTCGACGCCGGCCTGTCCGCCGCGTTGCGCGAGCGGTACGGGCTGCAGCACGCGCTCGTGCTCCTCGACGCCGGTGCTGACGGCGCCGTCCAGCGCCTGCGCGTCGGCCGGCTCGCCGCCGAACTGCTCGAACAACTCCTCACCGAGGACGACGTCGTGGGACTGGCCTGGGGGCGGACCGTGTCGGCCGTCGTCGACAGCTGGAGCGAACGGGTTCCCGCCACGTTCGTCCAGCTCGCCGGGTCGCTGGCCCGCGACGACGTCGCGCAGAACGGTCCCGAACTCATCACGTCGATGGCCCGGCGCGCGGGCGGCCGCGCGATCACGTTCTACGCACCGCTCGTGGTGGCCGACGAGAACACCGCCGTCGCGCTGCACGGCGACGGGCCGGTCGCGCGCGCCGTGCAGGCGATGGACGACCTCACCAAGGCCGTCGTCTCGATCGGCGCCTGGGCACCGGGCCAGTCGACCGTCCGCGACGCCCTGTCCCCCACCGACCGCGCCGAACTCGACCGCGCCGGCGTGCGCGCGGAGGTGACCGGCCTGCTGTTCGGCGCCGACGGCCGGGTCGTCGACGCCCTGGGCCCCCGGTCCCTGTGCGTCACCGAGCAGCAGTTGCGGAGCACCCCGCAGGTCATCGCCCTGGCCGCCGGCGCCGAACGCGCCGGAGCGGTGCAGGCCGTCCTGCGCAGCGGACTGCTCGACGGGCTGGTCACCCACGCCTCCCTCGCCCGGGAGGTGCTCGACGGTGCCGGCCCCTGAGCGCACTGCCCTCCCGTGATCGTGCACGGGAAATCCCCGTCGGGTCCGGCGACCCCGGTCACTAGGATCACCGCGACGCGAGGGCGCGGGCCGCGGGCACGCACCTCCCGGACCGACCGCCACCCCGCCGACCGGAGTTGATCCGCCGTGACCTCGCCCGTCTCCACCACCGCGCCGCCCACCACACCGGTGCGCCGGGCCCGCTCCGCCGTCGCCGGCTGCTTCTTCCTCAACGCCGTCTTCTACTCCAGCCTCGTCCCGCGCCTGCCCGAACTGCGCGACGGCCTGGGCATCAGCAACGCGGCGCTGGGCACGGCGATCGCCGCCCTGCCGCTCGGCAGCCTCGTCGCGGCCCCGTTCTCCTCCGTCGTGCTGCGCCGGCTGGGCTCCGCGTGGACGGCCTCGGCCGGGCTCGTCCTGCTCGCCGCCGCCATCTCGGCGGCGGTCGCCGCACCCACCTGGCCCCTCCTGGTGGTCGCGTTCTTCCTCGCCGGCCTCGTCGACGCCCTCGTCGACGTCGCCCAGAACGCGCACGGCCTCCGCGTCCAGCGGGCCTACGGGCGCTCGATCCTCAACTCCTTCCACGGCGTCTGGAGCGTCGGTGCGGCGACGGGCGCGGTGCTCGGCTCGGCCGGGGCCGCCCTGACGGTTCCGCTGACGGGTCAGGTGTGGGTCACCGCGGCCGTCCTCGGCGTCGTCGCCCTCCTGCTGCAACGCCTCATGCTGCGCGGACCCGACCGCCCCGAACCCACCGGGGACGAGACGGCGGCAGCGCGCCGGGCCACGCCACGCCGCCGCGCCCGGGTGGTCGCCGCGGTCCTCGCCCTCGGTCTGCTCGCCGCCTGCGGCAGTCTCGTCGAGGACGCCGGGTCGTCCTGGAGCGCCATCTACCTGCACGACGAACTCGGCACCGCCGCGGGTACCGCGGGGCTGGGCTACCTGGCGCTCATGGTCGCCATGACGTTCGCGCGGCTCACGGGTGACCGGCTCGTCGACCGCTACGGCCAGCGCCGGGTCGTGCGCACCGGTGGCGCCATGACGGCGCTGGGGATGGGCACCGCCCTCCTGTGGCCGTCGCTACCGCTGACGCTCGCCGGGTTCGCCCTGGCGGGCGCGGGCGTCGCGACGCTCATCCCCGCCGCCTTCCACGCCGCCGACGAACTTCCGGGCCTGCCGCACGGCGTGGGGTTGTCACTGGTGAACTGGGCCATGCGGCTGGGTTTCCTGCTCAGCCCGCCGTTGATCGGCCTGATCGCCGACACCGTGAGCCTGCGGCTGGGGCTGACCGTCACGGTCGCCGCGGGGCTCGCCACGCTCGTGCTCGGCCGGTCCCTGGCCGGCCGGGAACGCTGAGCCGGAGGGGTCGCAGGCCGACGGCCGGGTCGAGATCGACGAGGCGAACCTCCCCGCGGCGCATCGACGCAGTCCGTCAGCGGTGGCGCCCTCCCACACCTCACGGTCTCGCGGACGTCCTCGTCCAGTGCGGCCAGGCCGGGGAACCGACCGGACGGCGCCACGGATCGGAGCCGGCACGAACGGCGGCGGAACGGGAACCGAAGAGCTACCCGGTCGCGGTGTGCTCGCCGGGTGGCAGCAACCGGCACCAGAGGTGGGCACCGTCCGGGGCCGACCGCCATCCCCAGTCGGCCGAGAGGTTCGACAGCAGCGCCTGCGTCTCCGGTGGCAGGGGCGGCGGGCTGCTGTCGGGCAACTGCAGGTCCACGCCCAGGACCAGCGTGCCGCCCGCGTCCGTGACGTGCAGGGCGGTCGGCCGCAGGCGCTCCCCCAGCCCGCCGAGCAGTTCGGCGGTCACCTGCACCGCGTCGTCGCCCTGCTCCTCCAGACCGCTGCGTTCGGCCTGGAGGCGGACGAAACGCCGGGCCTGGCGCAGCGGTTCGGCGTCGCCGAGGAGGTCGATCCGGAGGCCGTCAGTCGTCGCGTCCACTCGCTGCCTTCCCGTCGCAGGAGGCCACCGGGTTGGACCACCGGTTGAAGTCTGACCCGGAACCCCGCCCGGGGCCACCACAGCCGCGGTCGCGGCCGGCCCGGCACCGCGGGGTGCCACAGGTGGGCCGGCCGCGCGCCTCAGCGGCCCAGACCGGCGCGGTCCACCCGGCGGTGGAAGCGCATGCCCGCCAGACCACCCAGCACGGCGCCCACGAGCGCGACGAGCGCGGCGGCGACGACGGCGATGACCGACCCGGCGGTCAGCGAACCGGAGTCGACGGGCAGCCGCGGGAAGCTGTTCAACTGTCCCAGGACGTCGTACTGGTTGCCCGCCACGGCCGCGACCACCGCGACCACGACGGCGATGACGACGGCCCACACCCAGACCGCGATCCCCTGGCGCGCCCCGTTGAAGCGCGCCATCCGGCCCGCGACGTAGCCGCCGCAGAAGTAGGACACCAGCAGGACGACGAGCAGCGCGATGCCGCCCACCACCCCGATGGTCCCCGCGTTCTGGTCGGCGGAGTTCTGCGCGGCGTCCAGCGCCTGGTCGACCCCGCCGGCCGAGGCGAGCCCGACGGCCGTGCCGGTGGCCGCCAGGAGGGCGGTGAGCAGGACGGCCGCCCCGGTGGCGGTGAGCCAGCCGAAGAACGCCGATCCCACCTTCACCCCGCCGTGGGCGTTCTTCTCCCGCTCGACCACGGCGTGACGGTCCATCGGCCGTTCGCGGTGCGGTTCCTGTCCGGCCTCGTGCCCGGGTCGCCGCACGAGGCGGGGGGTGTCGTCGCGGGTCTGCTGCTCGTTCCCGGCGCGGTGCGAGCCGGAGTTGTCGGGCGTGCTCATGATCGGCTCCTCAGCTGATGGGAACGGCCGGTGAGGCGTCCCGGTCGGGACGCCCCACCGGCCGGTGGGTGGTGCTTCGTGCTCGGGCGGGGTCAGGACCTGGCGTCCTGCGCGCTGCCCTTGACGTTGCCGGCCGATTCACGACCCTGCTCCTGGACCGTCCCGGCCGCGCTGCGCGCGTCCTCCTGGACGGTGCCGGCGGCGTCCTGCGCGGTCTCCTTGACCTGCGCCGCAGCCTCCTTGGCGTGCTCGCCGAGGGAGCTGCCGACCTCGGAGGCCATGCTCTTGGCCTCCTGCAGCAGCGGCTGGCCCTTGTCCTTGGCCGTCTCGACCAGGGCGCGGGTCGCCTCGGTCTCCTTGGCCGAGGCCGGGAAGAGCGAGGACAGCAGCCAGCCGGCGCCGAAGGCGATGACCCCGGCCGCGAGCGGATTGCCCTGGGCCTTCGACTTGGCCTTGGCCACGCCGCCACCGGCGGCGTCGCCGGAGGACGAGGCCGCACCCTTGACGCTGTCGGCCGCGCCCTTGACGCTGTCGGCGGCGTCGTGCGCCGACCCCATGATCCGGTCCCGGACGCCCGCCACGCTGGCCTTGGCCGCCTCGACCTGCCGGTGGGCGACGTTCGAGGGACTGATCTTGTCGCTCAGGGCGTCCAGGTCGGCGGACAGTTGGCTGCGCGTCCCCTCGATGTCGTGCTTCAGCTGTTCCGGTTCTTCAGCCACTGGACGTCCTCCTTCACACTCTCCTGCGTCTGCTGCATGGGCGGGGGAACCTTCTTGAGTTCCGTGCGGCCGCGCTGGACGAGCACGGCGGCGATGACGGCCCAGACGACGGTGACGATCAGCGCGGCCCAGCCGTAGCCGATGACCCCGCCGAGGGCGATGACCACCAGGGCGGTCAGCGAGATGAGGAACAGGTGCCCGGCGACGCCGCCGCCGGCCAGCAGGCCCACCCCCTTGCCCGCCGTCTTGGCGTCCTGGGTCGCCTCGGCCTTGGCCAGCGCGATCTCCTGGCGCACCAGCGTCGACAGTTCCGTGGTGATGCTGCCGACGATGTCGCCCAGGGAACGGTCCTCCCCCGCGCCGGTCGGTCCCCCGGGGGGCGGGGCGGCGGTGGATCCGCTCACGGCCGGTACCCGAGGTCGGCGCGCGTCGCGTTGCCCGGGAGCACGGGGTCACCCGTGGGGGTTCCCGGCACGCCGTACCCGGCGGAGGCGGTTCCCGCGTAGGGCTCGACCGGCGGGGTCAGGGTGGGGATGTCCGCCGGGCGCGCGGTGGGCGAGCCGGCCGGGACCAGTTCCGCGGACGACGCGGAATCCTGGTCGTGCTGGGCCTTGGCCCCACGGCTGAGCCGGCCCGCGGCCACCCCCGCGACGAGGGCACCGAGCAGGAACGCGCCCGGCCTGCGCCGCGCGAACGAGCGGGTCTGCTGCAGCAGGTCACCGGAGGAGGCGTCGTTCAGGTGCGAACCCCACGACGACGTCCGGTCGCCGAGCTGGCGCACCAGCTGGGTCGCGTGGCCCGAACCGCCACCGGAGGAGGCCATCTCGCCGAGTTCGGCACCGAAACCGGTGAGGAACTGCGACAGCTTGTCCCGCACGGCGTCGGACTGCTCGGACAGCTGCCGACGCAGCTCCTCCAGCAGGTCCCCGGCCTGGTCCTTGGCCTCCGCCAGGACGTTCTGCGCCTGCTCCTGCGCGCTGCCCGCCACCGCCGCGGCCTGTTCCTTGGCCGTGCCTGCGACGTTGCCGGCCTCTTCCTTGGCGGTGCCCGCCACCTGCTCGCGGGCGCTGCCGGACTGCCCCGGTCCCGCCGGTCCCGTCGTCGTGGGGCCCGTCACCGGGCCCGTTCCCGTGACCGGCCCGGTCGCGAACTGCGGGGCCAGCGGGTCGGCCGGCTCGGCGCGGTGCGCGGCGGTCGCCCCGGTGTCGTCGTTGCTGCTCATGCGTACCTCCGGATGTCTCACTCGGTGCTGGATGTGTTCTCGGTCGCCGGACCGACGACGGTCACGTCCGCGACCTCGGTCGCCAGGTCGGCCGAGACGACGTCCTCGCCCCGGACCGTCCGCTTGCGGACGACAACTCGCTCCACGGGCAGGACCCGCAAGGTCACCTCGGGAACCTCCTCGTGCAGGACGACGACGATCTCGTCAGCGTCCGCGGCAGGTTCCGCGAGGGGCACGGGGTCGAGTTCCTCGCGGGTGACCACGAGTTCCTCGGTCCGCACCGGAACCTCGATCGTGCGGGTCTCGGTCACGATCCGTTTCGCGACCCGGACACGTTCGACGGCGACCCGTTCGGTCCCGACGTGCAGGACCTCCTGGTGCAGCTGGACCTCCGGCGCTGCCCGCCGGCTGCTGGGTTCTGCCACCGCCGGCTCCTCCGGCTCCTCGGGGTTCAGTCGCGGTCGCCGCGGCCCGTGGTGCCGGTGCGGGTGGTCGAGTCCGTGTCGAGGTCGATGTGCTCCTCGCGCACCTCGGCCTGGACGGTCTCGGTGTCCTGCACGGTCTCGGTGCCGAGCTTGACGCGTTCGACCGGAACGGTCTCCTTCGCGGCGACCGCGTGCTCCTCGGTGAGCACGACCTCGTGCTCCTCCTCGGTGAGGTCCCCACCGGACAGCGCCGCGCCGCGGTTGGCCTCGGTGATCGGCTCGCGCTCGACCACGACCTCCTCGTGCGAGACGGGAACGGACTTCGAGACGGTCTCGCTGGTGATGTACTTGCGCAGCCGGGCGCGGCCCGCTTCGCGGGTCTCGGTGCCGACGTGCAGTTCTTCCTTCGAGCGCGTCATGGCGTCGTCGGTGTTGGGGCCGGAGGTGTCGTGGCCCTCGGTGCGACCCTCGGTGTACCCCTCGGCCCGCGTTCCGGTGGCGAACTCCGCGTCGCGGTCCGTGCCGGAGGTGACACCGGTTCCGGTCGTCCCGACCGTGTCCGTGGTCGTGTGGCCCGTGGTCGCGGTGCCCGTCGTGGTGGTCGTGTCGGTCGTGGTGCCGCCACCGGCGATGCCGTAGTAGCGGTACAGGTCGTCCTCGTCGCTCGGGCTGAGTTCACGGCCCGGGTCGTGGTGCGGGGCGTCCTTCACGAACGACTTGTCGAACGGGACGGTGACGGTGTCCCCCGAGACGGTCGCCTGCGACAGCGGGATGAGGGAGACGTTCGAGCCGAAGAGGCCGGTCTTGACCGAGACCCATTCCGGCTGGCCGGAGGTGTTGTCGAGGTACACCTCGTCGACCTTGCCGATCTTGTCGCCGTTGGAACCGGTGACGGTGGCGCCGAAGAGGGTGTCAGGCGTGTCGAACTGAGGCAATGTCGTCATCTCCTGCGTGAGTCGGTCGTCTCGGGCAGGGCTGCTTCCGAGCCCGTGTTCGCGGCGCCGATCACCGGCGCCGACCCCATGGTGGACACGGCTGGAGGCGTGCGCGACTCGAAACGTTCTTGCGAACTGGTCGCAGGAGGCGGGACGGCCGTTCCCCGGATGGATCCCCCCGGGGAACGGGACGTCAGCCCTGGACCGCGTGCCGGGGCGCGGACCGCGCGCGACGGCGCTCGGCCCGGCGGGTCCCCCACCGCTGCCCGAGGACGTAGATCACCGGGACGACCACTAGCGTCAGCAGCGTGGAACTGATCAGCCCGCCGATGACGACGACCGCCAGCGGCTGGGAGATGAAACCCCCGTGCCCGGTGATGCCCAGCGCCATCGGGATCAGCGCGAAGATCGTCGCCGCGGCCGTCATGACGATGGGCCGCAACCGTTGCCGCGCGCCCTCGGTCACGGCCTCGTCCAGCGACCGGCCCTGCGCCCGGTACTGGTTGACGAGGTCGATGAGGACGATGGCGTTGGACACGACGATGCCGACGAGCATGAGCAGCCCGATGAGCGCGGGAACCCCCAGCGCGGTGTCGGTCACCAGCAACCCGATGAGCGCGCCCGTCGCGGCGAACGGCACGGACACCAGCAGGATCAGCGGCTGGGTCAGCGACCCGAACGTGGCCACCAGGACGATGTAGACGATGGCGATCGCCAGCAGCAGCGCCAGCCCCAGGTCGGCGAAGGCATCCTGCTGGTCGGCCGCCACCCCGCCGACGGTGAGTTCGACGCCGGTGGGCAGGTCGAGGGGGTCGGTGGCGGCGGTCAGGTCAGCCGTCAGCGAGCCGACGTCCTGGCCGGCCGGGGTGACTGAGACGGTCACGGTCCGCTGCCCGTCCTGCCGGGTGGTGCTGGCCGGCGCCGAGACCTCCTCGACGCTGGCGAGCGCCTGCAGCGCAACCGGTCCGGCCGGCGTGGTGACGGGCAGGTTCCGCAGGGCGGCCAGGTCGGCGGGGGCGTCGGCGAAGTGCGCGACGACGTCGACGGGACCGCTGCCGAGGTCGACGGAACCGACCGTCGGGTCGTTCATCGCCCCGGCCACCGCGGTGGTCACCGCGGCCTCGGTGACGCCGGCCGCGGCGGCCGCGGCGCGGTCCACGCTGACCTGCACGACGGGCTGCTCCTGGGCGAGGGTGTTGGTGACGTCGGCGACCCCGGACACGTCCTGCACGGCGGCCTGCACCGCCTCGGCCGCCTGCGCCAGCGCCCCGGGGTCGTCGCCGGCCAGGACGAGGTCGACCGTCGAGGAGCCGAAACCGCCGCTGTCGGCGCTGACGTCGAGGCCGGTGACGGGGTCGTCCTCCAGCCCTTCCAGCGCCTGGGTGATGCGGTCGGCGGCACCCTGGCCGTCGGCGTCCTCGGCCAGGGTGAGCGCGAAGCTGGCCGTGAGGGTGCCGCCTCCGCCGAAGGCCGCGAACCCGGAGCCGCTGCCCACGGTCGTCTGGACCGTCTCGACGTCGTCGTGGCCGATGAGCCGTTCCTCCACGGCCCTGGCCGCGGCGTCCTGCGCGGCCAGCGACGTGCCGGGGGCGAAGGTCTCGGTGACCGTCAGGGTGTTCTGGCCCGAGTCGCCGATGAGGTTGGTCTGCAGGCGCGGGACGAGGGCCAGCGTGCCGCCGAGGACGAGCACGGCGATGACGAGGGTGACCACGGGGCGGCGCAGCGAGGCGGCGAGCACGGGCAGGTAGCCGCGCTGCCACAGGCTGCGCCGCTCCTTCGCCTCGGCCGTCTCCCGGGCGTGCGCGGCGGCGGCGAGCTGCTCGACCCCGCGCGGGGAGCGCAGGAACCAGAACGCCAGCACCGGGATGATCGTCAGCGCCACGAACAGCGAGGCGAGCATCGCGATGGCCACGGTGAGGGCGAACGGCCGGAACAGCTCGCCGACGAAACCGGAGACGAAACCGATGGGGGCGAACACGGCGACGGTGGCCAGGGTGGAGGAGGTGATGGCGCCGGCGACCTCGCGCACGGCGGTCTGGACGGCCTTGCGGCGTTCCTCCCCGTAGGACAGGTGCCGGGCGATGTTCTCGATGACGACGATGGAGTCGTCGACGACGCGGCCGATGGCGATCGTCAGCGCGGCCAGGGTGAGGATGTTCAGCGTGTAGCCGGTGATCCGCATGACGGTGAACGTCACGAGCAGCGACAGCGGGATCGACATCGCCGAGACGACCGTGGAACGCCACGAGGCGAGGAACAGCAGGATCACCACGACGGCGAACAGCAGGCCGAGGCCGCCCTCCTGGGCCAGGCTCTCGATGGACTGCTGGATGAAGGGGGCCTGGTCGAACACGACGCTGACCTGCACGTCGAGCGCGTCGAGGCGGTCGGCGACGTCGTCGAGCGCGGCCTGCACGGCGTCGGAGACCTCCACGACGTTGCCGTCCGGGGTCCTGGTCAGCGCGACGCCCAGGGAGGGCTGACCGTCGAGGCGGGAGAACGACGTGGCGGCGGCTTCGCCGTCGACGACCTGGGCGACCTCGCCGAGCGTCACGACGCGGCCGGTCGTCCCGGTCAGGGGCAGGCCCGCCAGGTCCTCGACGCTGCCGAGGGGCGTGCCGACCTGCACGGAGACGGTCTGGTCGCCCTGGGTCAGGGTTCCGGCCGGCGCGCGGATCCCGTTGTCCTGCAGCACCGACAGCACCGCCGCCGGGGACAGGCCCGCAGCGGTCAGGGCCGCCAGGTCGACGTCGAGGCGGACCTGCGCGGTCGGCTGCCCGGTGACCGAGACCGAGCGCACGCCCTCGAGGTCGGACAACGCCGGGCTGAGCACCTCCTCGACGGCGGCCTGCAGCGCCGCCTGGTCCGCACCGCCGGCGACGGCCAGCTGCACCACGGGCAGGTCGTCGACGGAACCGGCGACGACCTGGGGTTCGACGTCCTCGGGCAGCCCGGCGGACACCTGGTCCAGGGCGCCGCGCAGGTCCGACAGCGCGGCGCTGATGTCGGTGCCGTACTCGAACAGCACCGTCGTGGTCGACAGGTTGGCGGCCGAGGTGGACTGGACCGACTCCACGCCGCCGACGCCGGCCACGGCGTCCTCCACGACGGCGGTGACCTGGTCCTCGACCACCTGCGGGGAGGCGCCGGGGTAGGCCCCCACGACGGCGGCCGCGGGGAACGAGATGGAGGGGATGAGTTCCTGCCGCAGCGACCCGAGGTTGACGGCGCCCAGGACGGCGATGGCCACCGTGATGAGCGCGGTGAGCGCCCGGTGCCCGAGGGAGAAGTGGGAGAGGCGGTGCACCCCGGAAGTCTCCCCTACGCGCGGTGACCGGTGCGTGACGAGGCGGATGGACGCCGGTGCAGTGGGTAGATGGCGTGTCAGGAACCGCAGCACCGATCCAGGAGTTCGCCCGTGGCCAGCAGCGACACGTCCCTGCCCTCCCCCGCCGGCCGGCCCGACGAGCCGGAGCCGGAGGTCGAGGACGCCTTCGACCGTCTCGTCGAGGAGGGCGAGGACCGCCTGCGGCGCCCCCTGCTGCCCCTGCTCAGCGTCGGGCTGCTCGGCGGCATCGACGTCGGCACGGGGGTGCTGGCCTACCTCGTCGTCGAGCACGCCACGGGCAGCAAGCTGCTGGCGGGTCTGGCGTTCTCCCTGGGTTTCGTGGCCCTGCTGCTGGCCCGCAGCGAGTTGTTCACCGAGAACTTCCTCGTGCCGGTCACGGCGCTGGCCGCCCGCCACGGCACCCTGGGCCAGCTGCTGCGGCTGTGGTCGGTCACCCTGGTCACCAACCTGGCCGCGGGCTGGGTCATCACGTGGGTGATCGTGCGGGCGCTGCCGGAACTGTCCGGCACGGTGGTCAGCTCGGCCCGGCACTACGCGCAGTTGGGGATCGACCTGCAGTCGTTCTGCCTGGCGGTCCTGGCCGGTGCCGTCATCACGCTCATGACGCGCATGCAGCACGCCACCGAGAGCATGGGCGTCAAGCTCGTGCCGGCCGTCCTGTTCGGGGCCCTGCTGGCCGGGGCGCAGTTGTTCCACTGCGTCCTGGACTCGCTGCTGATGTTCGCCGCGTTCCACGTCGGCGCGCCGTTCGGCTACTGGCACTGGCTGGGGTTGCTGGGCTGGTCCGCCCTCGGCAACCTCGTCGGCGGCCTGTTCCTGGTGACGGCCGTCCGGTTGCTGCGGGTTCCCCACCGGCTGGCCGAGGCCCGCAGCGACGGCTGAGCGGAACAGGGCGCACCCCTCGTCGTCACCGCAGGAGCCGGACCCGGTGGAGCAACCGGCGGGCCCGGCGGCGGCTGGGGGCCGGAACCACCGCCCGCACCAGCGGTGTCAGCGCGCCGAGGGGCGGGGCCGTGGGCAGCTGCCGGGCGCGGGCCCGCTCCTCCAGGTCCAGCGGGGTGAGGACCTGCTGCACCGCGGTGAGGATGCTGCCGCGCAGCAGCCACAACGACGTCTCGGCCCGCGGGTCGACGAAGAGGAGTTCGGTGAGGATCGCGCGCGCCTCCCCGGCCGTCTCCAGGCTGCGCGCCAGCGCGCGTTCGGCGTCCTGTTCGGCGCCGGAGACCTCGGCCTCCACCAGCGCGCCGAAGGTCTGCAGGCAGGCGGCCACCTCCGCCAGGACGACGGCGAAGGCCTGCCGGACCTCCTCGCCGTACCCGTCGTCGAGGGTGGCGCGGTGCGGGGCCTCGGTCAGCACGACGGCGAACAGGCTGCGGACGGCCAGGCCGCTGCGCTGCAGGGCGTCCAGTCCACTGCTCAGCCGGGGCTCGACGTCGGGGGCCCTCAGGGCCCGCGGGTTCAGCCGCCGCACGTCCCGGACGGTGCCGAGCACCTCGGCGGCCTGCTCGGCGGTGCCCTCCACCCGCCGGGCCCGGGCCAGCCAGGTGGCGACCTCCTCGCGGGTGATCGGCTGGGTCGCCATCGAGACGCTGGCGGCCAGCAGGCAGTCCGCCTGCTCCTCGGCCACCGTTCCGACGCTCACGGCCGCCTCGCGGGTGGGCACCGGCGGGGGCAGCAGCAGGTTGAACGCCATGCCGATGCCCGCGCCGACGAGCGTGGTGACGATGCGCGTCTCGGCGGCGATCTCCTGACCGCCGACGGCGAGGACGAGCATGGCGCTGATGGGCGTCTCCAGCGCCTGCGCCCCCAGCCGCAGCGCCGCCGCCAGCAGCAGCGAGACGGCGATGGCCAGCCCCAGGCTCCACCAGGTCAGCCCGCTCCACGCGGACAGGGCGACGGCGACGAGCACCCCGGTGACCACCGCCCCCACCCGCACCAGGCCCATGCGCAGGCTGGCGTGGGCGGAGGCCTGGATGACCAGCAGCGCGGTCAGCGCGCCGGTGAGGTCGACGGGCCCGTCGGTGACCTCCAGCGTCAGGAGGTAGGCCAGGACGCCGGCCGCGGTCAGGCGGGCGGTGGTGCTCAGGGTGGGCCTCACCCGGTGCGCCGTGTGGCGCCAGGCGGTGCGGGTGCGGCGGAGCCGGTGCGGACGTGGGCTCACGGGTGCTCCTCGTCGGGCGGGACGTGCCGGCAGGACCACTGTCGTGGACCCCGGGCGTGAGCACCACGCCCCGCCCGGTGCCCGGGACGGCGAGCTCGGTGGTCAGGTCACTCGGGCAGGCGGACGGCGCGCCCGTCGCCCCGCCCCACGAGCCCGCACTCGTACGCCGCGATGACCGCCTGCACCCGGTCGCGCAGCCCGAGCTTGGCCAGCACGTTCCCGACGTGGGTCTTCACCGTCGTCGCGGACAGGACGAGGCGTTCGGCGGTCTCGGCGTTCGACAGACCCTCCGCGATGCACCGCAGGACGTCGAGTTCGCGTGGCGTCAGCGAGCGCAGCCGGGGGTCGAGGTCGCCGTCGCGCGGCCCCTGTGCGGTCGTCGGGAAGTGCGGGGCGAACAGGTCGAGCATCCGCCGCACGACGCGCGGCGCGACGACGGAACTGCCCGAGGCGACCGTCCGGATCGCCTCGACGAGTTCGGTGGGTCTCGCGTTCTTCACCAGGAAACCGCTGGCTCCGGCGCGCAGCGCCGCGAAGGCGTACTCGTCGACGTCGAACGTGGTCAGCACGAGCACCCGTGAGGACGGGTGTTCGGCGGCGATGCGCCCGGTGGCCTCGATGCCGTCCATGCCGGGCATCCGGACGTCCATCAGCACCACGTCCGGGGCCAGCGCGCGGACCTGTTCCAGCGCGACGGCGCCGTCGGAGGCCTCGCCGACCACCTCCAGGTCGGGTTCGGACTCGATGACCAGCCGGAAACCCATGCGCAGCAGGGCCTGGTCGTCCACGAGCAGCACGGTCGTCACGTCCGGTCCCCCTCGGCCGATCCGCCGACCGGCAGCACCACGCGGACGCGCCAGCCACCTGCGTCCCCCGGGCCGGCCGCGACGTGGCCGCCGAGGAGCGCGGCGCGCTCGCGCATGCCGATGAGACCACGGTGGGTTCCGCGGTCGTCTCCCGCGCGGGTGCCGCCGGCGTCGACGACCTCGACCTCGACGGCCGCGCCGGTGCACCGCAGCGCGACACCGGCGGACGGGGTGCCCGGGGCGTGCCGCAGCACGTTGGTCAGTCCCTCGGTCACGATGCGCACGACGGCCAGGCGCAGCGCGGTGTCGGGCGGCAGCGGGGTGTCCAGACCGCTCGTCGTCAACGGCAGGCCGGCGGCGCGGAAGCGTTCGACGACCGCGCGGAGATCCGTCTCCGTCGGCGCCGCCGGTCCCCCCTGCGGGTGTTCCTCCGGCCGCAGCGAACCCAGCACGCTGCGCATGTCCTGCAACGCCTCCCGGCCCGTCCTGGACAGTTCGGTGAGGGCGGCGCGCGAGGAGTCCGGGGCACGGTCGAGGGCCGAGAGGGCACCGTCGGACAGGGCCACCATCACCGAGACGCTGTGGGCGACGATGTCGTGCACCTCGCGCGCGATCCGGGCGCGCTCGGCCGACCGGGCCAGGGCCGCGCTGGTGTCACGCTCGCGGGCCATCGCCGCGTACCGCTCGGCGAGGTCGTGCGCGTGCACGCGGCGGGCCTGCGCGCCGGCACCGGTCACGCCGCCCAGCACCAGCAGCACGAGCAGCAGCACCACCGTCCACGACCGGCGCCCCGACGAGAACTCGGGCTCGGCCAGCTGCCCGGCCGGCGGGCCGCCGACGAGCGGGACCTCGTCGCTCCACAGCAGGACCTCACCGAGGCCGATGTCCTGCCACCACCACACGGCGACCGTCACGACCACCAGCACCGACGTGCCGACGATCCACGCGGTGCGGGCGCTGTGCCGGGCGGCCACGGCGTGCAGCGCCCACGCCAGGCAGAACCCCAGCACCCCCAGGACGCCGGCCACCTGCAGCGACAGGACCGCCAGCACCGTCAGCACCGCCGTGACGGCCAGCGGTCGCCGGCGCCGGGCGAGCAGCACCAGCGCCCCCAGCACCGCCCCGGCCAGCCACGCCCTCACGACCACGTCCGCCACGGGGGCACCGGGCAGGAACAGGCCCAGGGCCGTGGCCCCCCGGACCGTTTCCGACGCGAGACCCGCGGTGGAGGTCCCGAGCAGCAGCACCACCGTCACCAGGGCCACGTGGGTGGTCCACGGGTGCTCGGCCAGGAGCCGGCCGGTCGTGGTCTGCCGCTGCACCTGAGGTGGGGTCACGGCCGGCGGGCCGCTGGTCCGCTCGACCTCGCCGGCGCGCCTCGTGCTCACCTCCCCACCCTCCCACCGGCTGCCTCCGGCCCCTGTCCGAGGCAGCCGGACGCCCGGTGGGGCGGCGGCAGGCTCACGTGAGGTCACGGCGGACGAGCCGGTACCCGGCGAGGAGGACCACCACGGCGCACCAGCCGCCCAGGACCAGCCCACCACCCCACGCCCCGAGGTCGGGACCCGGCCCAGCGGCCAGCGCGGCGAGCTGGGGATCGTCGGCGAACATGCGGGTGCCGCTGCCCGGCAGCAGCGCCCGGACCGTGTCGGTGACCGCTCCGGGGTTGGCGGCCAGCACCCGGTCGACCACCACGAACACCACCACACCGGTGGTCAGCGCGGCCGTCGGCCGGCGCAGCAGCGCCCCGGAGCCGACCCCGAGCACCGCGACACCCGTCAGGAACAGCACGTACCCCGCAGCGACGCGCGAGGTCCCGGGGTCCGAGACGTCCCACGACAGGCCCGCGTCCCCTCGGGCTCCCGTGGTCACCAGGACCGACGCCACGAAGGCTGCCGACCCGGTGACCAGCGCCACGGCCGCGGTCACGAGGACCTGCGCCACGAGCACCGGCAGGCGGCGGGGCACCGCCGCGAACGTCGTGAGGGACGTCCCGGTGGAGAAGTCCCCCGCCCCGACCAGCACGCCCAGGACGAGCACCCCCAGCTGGGCGAGCAGACTCCCGGAGGAGACCAGGGACGAGGCGGTCACCACGTCCCCGGGCCCGGTGAACAGACTCAGACCGAACGCCAGCGCGACCGCCGCGACGACCGTGCCGACGACGAGCCACGTGGTCGAGGTCAGGCTCGCCAGCTTCGTCCACTCCGCGTGCAGCACACGCGGCAGGGTCACCGCGTTCCGCTGCGCCACCCCGACCTCAGGCGAGGTCACGACGACGCAACCGGTACGCGGCCACGGCCAGCGGAACCGTCACCCACGCGGCCAGGACCAGCGCGGCTCCCGGCATCCCCAGGTCGGGGGCCCCGTCGAGCCCGCCACCGCCCGGCGTCGTCAGCACCCCACCGGCACCGACAGGGGTGAAGGTCTCCACCGTGTTCACCACCGCCGTCCCGGGAGGCGTGGTTCCCTGCGCCGATGCCTCCAGCGGCGGGCCGGTGGCCAGGTCCACCGCGAGGGACAGCACGACGGGGGCGATCACCACGACGACGAACGCGGTGACCAGCGCGGGCACCGGACGGCGCAGCAGCACCCCGATCGCCAGTCCCAGCAGTGCCGTACCCACGAGGTGGCCCACCGAACCCAGGAGGATCTGCGGGACCCCTGCACCGGCCAGGTCGGGAGTCACGTCCCGCGATGCCGCAGCGGGCAGGATCCCCAGCACCGCCGCGCCGACGGTCAGCACCGCGACCCCGAGCACGAACCCGGCCGTGACCAGGGCCTGCGCGGCCAGCACCGGCACCCGCCGCGGCACCGCGGCGAACGTCGAGCGGAAGCTGCCCGTGCTGAACTCACCGGTCCCGACGAGCACCCCCAGGACCAGCGGGCCGAGGAAGGCCAACGGCAGGGCATCGGTGAGGTTGCGGGTGGGAACGAAACCGGGGTCGCCCGATGCGGCGCCGGCGAACAGGTGGGTCAGGACCCCGGTCACCACCACCGTGGCCACGCCGATCGCGACCGAGGACCGCAGGCCCAGGAGTTTCGTCCACTCCGCGGCGAGCACCCGCCCGAAGGACGGACCCGAACGCGTCGTGGGCGTGTGACGCACGGAGGAGCTCGAGGAGGCGTTCACCGGGAACCTCCTGCGTGGTACTGCACGGAACCGCTCGTGAGTTCGAGGTAGGCCGCCTCCAGGGAACCGACCTCGGCGGCGAGTTCCAGGACGGTCACCCCGGCCCGGCCGGCGACAGCCCCCACCTCCTCGACCGGGACCCCCCGCACGTGCAGGACACCGTCCTGCTGCGCGACGACGTCGGCCCCCCGGTGCACCAGCGCCTGCGCCAGGACGTCGGGTTCGACGGTCCGCACGCGCACCCGCCCCGCGCCTTCGGACCGCTCCAGGACCTCCTGGATCGAGGCGTCGGCCAGCAACCGACCGCGGCCGATGACGACGACCCGGTCCGCGCACAGCGCCAGTTCGTGCATGAGGTGGGAGGACAGGAACACCGTGCGGCCCTCGGCGGCCAGGTTCCGCACCAACCCACGCACCCACAGCACCCCGTCGGGGTCCAGACCGTTGACCGGCTCGTCGAGCATCAACGTCGCCGGATCCCCCAGGAGCGCACCCGCGATCCCCAGTCGCTGGCCCATCCCGAGGGAGAAGCCCTTGACCCGCTTGCCGGCCACCGACTCCAGTCCGGTCAGCCCGATGACCTCGTCCACCCGCGACCTCGGGATCCCGTGGGTACGGGCCAGGGCCAGCAGGTGGCGGAAGGCGGTGCGGCCCGGATGCACCGAGCGGGCGTCGAGCATCGCGCCGACGGTGCGCAGCGGTGCGGGCAGGTCGGCGTAGCGCTGACCGTCGACCGTCACGGTTCCGGACGTCGGACGTTCCAGCCCGAGGACCATCCTCATGGTGGTGGACTTCCCGGCGCCGTTCGGGCCCAGGAACCCCGTGACCGTTCCGGGCCGCGCGGTGAACGACAACCCGTCCACGGCCGTCGTGGTCCCGTAGCGCTTGGTCAGCGCCTCCGCCGTGATCATGCGTCCTCCTCGTGTCGGGCGCCGGGCGGCACCGCGCGCCCGACGAGATCGACGCTACGAACGCCCGCCGGGCGTCAGAACCTGCTCGAGGACGAGATCGGGGTGCGTCCCCCTCCTCCTGGAGGAGGAGGACGCACCACCTGAGGTGGATCAGCGGGCGGTGACCGGGTGGTCGTCCCGGTCGAGCTCCTCGAGTTCGCGGACGAACCGTCCCGGACGCCGCAGCGCCTGCTCGATCTGCTCGAGGCTGCGACCCTTGGGTTCGGGCACGTAGCGGGCCACGAACACGATGCAGGCGACGTTCATGAGCGCGTAGATCCCGAACGTGGCCGTCCGGCCGATGCTGTTCACCGCGGTGAGCGCGGTGACGGCGATGAGCAGGTCGAAACCCCACAGGGTCAGCGCCGCCAGGCTGGTCGCCGGCCCGCGCACCGCCAGCGGCAGGATCTCCGGGCCCAGCAGCCACACGACCGACTGCATGCTGACGCCGTTGAGGCCGATGTAGGCGAACAGGGCCGCGACGATCACCCACTGCTGGGTCACCGACGTCTGCTCCGGCAGGAAGGAGAGCGCGAGAACTCCCATCGCCAGCGCGGAACCGGGCATGAGCAGCAGCAGGATGCGACGCCGGCCGATGCGGTCCACCAGCAGCGTGCCCGCGATCCCGGCCGCCACGAGCATGACGCCGATCCCGATGCCGGTCAGCAGCGCCACGGAGTCGCCGAAACCGGCGTCGGTCAGCACCGTCGGGGCGTAGTAGACGACCGCGTTGATCCCGGTCAGCTGGGAGAACATCGCGATGCCGAGCGCAGCCACCAGCGCCGGGCGGATCCAGCCCCGGCGCAGTTCGCGCCAGGGGTTGCTCGGGATCCGGTCCTGCAACGCGTGGATGTCCGCGATCTCGCGGTCGACGTCGTCCTCGGGCCGGCGCAACCGGGCGAGCACGGCGCGCGCCTGCTCGACCCGCCCGGCCTCCACGAGCCAGCGGGGGCTCTCGGGCAACCTCGTCATCCCGACGACCAGGACGAGCGCGGGGATCGCGGCCAGCGCGAACATCCACCGCCACCCGCCGGTTCCGGCGAGCAGGTAACCGCAGACGTAGGCCGCCAGCTGCCCGATCGCCACCATGAGCTGGAACAGCACCATCAGCCGCCCGCGGATCCCCGGCGGCGACATCTCGGCGATGTACACGGGCACCATGGCCGACGCGCCGCCGACCGACAGCCCCAGGACGAACCGGGCGGCGATCAGCGACGCGGTGTCCGGGGCCAGCGCCGCCGCGAGGGCACCGGCACCGAACACCACGGCGACGGCCATGACGATGCGCCGTCGTCCGAACCGGTTGGACAGCGCACCACCGCCGAGGGCGCCGACCATGGCGCCGACGAGGATGGCGCTCACCACGAACTCCTGTTCGCGCGAGGACAGGTCGAAGTCGCGGCTCAGGAACAGCAGTGCGCTGGAGATGATCCCGGTGTCGTAGCCGAACAGCAGACCGCCCAGGGCGGAGGTGGCGGCGACGGCGTGGACGAGCCGGGGGTGTCCCGAGGTCGGGGCGGGAGAACCGCTCACGCCTCACCCATGACGAGGCCCTCGATGGTGTGCTTCTGCGCGATGGGCGTGAGTTCGTCCACCACCGGGCACGTCAGGTGGGCGCGGACCCGCTCGGGCAGCTGCTCCCAGTACCGCTTCGTGACGGCCATGTCGTGGTGCTCGGCGTTGCCGGCGCCGGGAGCGTCCACACCCAGGACCAGGACGGGGCGGGGTTTGTCCGAGAAGTTCTTCGTCCCGCGGTGGATCGTCAGGGCCGAGCGGGCCGAGATGTCACCGCGCTTCGGGTACTTGCGCACCGCCAGCTCCTCGTAGCGCCCGTAGGCGGACTTGTCGGGGAACATCTCGTGCTTGAACCCGGCCCCGTCGTCGAACTGGGTGCCGGGGGCGACCTCGAACGGACCCATGTCCTCCTCGGTGTCGACCGCGGTGAGGTTGAAGGCCAGGGACGTCAGGCGCCGGTCGCGCCGGGTCTCCTCGGGGGCGGGGAAGTCGCGGTGCCAGGGCTGGTTGACGGCGCCGGCGAAGGGGATGTCGAAACCGAGTTCGACGATCTCGTAGTCCTCGCCGAGGACTCCGGTGCACACCTGGCGCACCCACGGGTGGTCGACGAGGTCGACGAACCCGCGCATCTGCTCGGGGTGGATCTCCACGTAGTAGCGGTTGGGGCCGCGGCCCACCGCGCCGTCCGGACGGGAGCGGGCCTCCTCGAAGGCCGTCTCGATGTCCTCGCGGAGCCGGTCGGCCCACTCGACGCTGAACGCGCCCTTGCTGGCGACGATGCCGTCCCGGTAGATCGTGGAGACGAGCTCCTCGGTGGTGGGCTCGGCGGCGTTCGCGCCGGTCGTGGCCGTCGTTCCTGCGGTCGTGGTCATCAGGTCAACCTCTTCGTCGAGTTGCTGGGACACCCCATGTTGCAACGTGGCATGCGAGGTGGCAAGCCCGGCTCGCGGACGGCTCGTGGCACGATCGGGCGCAGCGAGGACAGGCTCGGGCGGAAGGAGTGCGCGTGGCGGCGAACCTGCGCGACGTCGCGGCGAAGGCCGGGGTCTCGGTGCGGACGGTCTCCAACGTCGTCAGCGGTGCCGGACCGGTTGCTCCCGCCACCCGCGCCCGCGTACAGCAGGTCCTCGACGAGCTGGGCTACCGGCCCAACCTGGCCGCCCGTCACCTGCGCGGCGGGCGCACGGGCGTCATCGGCCTGGTCGTGCCGGAACTGACCTCCGCCTACTTCGCCGAGCTGGCGGGCCTGGTCGTCCGGACGGCCGCCGACCGCGCCTGGACGGTCCTGGTCAACGAGTCCGGCGGCACCGTCGACGGCGAGCGCCGCCTGCTGGAGGGCAGCGGCAGCCGCATGATCGACGGGCTGGTCGTCAGCCCGTGGGCGCTTCCGCCGGAGGAACTGTCCGAGCACGCCGGCCGGCTGCCGCTGGTCGTGCTGGGCGAACGGGACCCGGCCGGGGTGGCCGACCACGTGACCGTGGACAACGTCGCCGCCGCGCACGCCGTCACGTCCCACCTCATCGCGCTGGGCCGCCGCCGCATCGCCGCCGTCGGCCTGCAACCGCACCTGTCCAACGGCACCGCGGCGCAACGACTCCTGGGCTACCGCCAGGCCCTGACCGACGCCGGCCTGCCGCACGAGGCCACCCTGGAGGTCCCCGTCGAGGCGCTGCACCGCGCCCAGGGCGCGCAGGCCGTGCAGACCCTGCTCGCCGCGCCGCAGCCTCCGGACGCGGTGTTCTGCTTCAGCGACGGGCTCGCCCTGGGAGCCCAGCGCGCCGCACTGCGCAGCGGCCGGCGGGTTCCCGAGGACCTCGCCGTCGCCGGGTTCGACGACATCGAGGACGGCCGGTACGCGACCCCCTCGCTGACCACGGTGTCGCCGGACAAGCAGCAGATCGCCGAGCGGGCGCTGATGTGCCTGGCCGACCGCATCGACCGGCGCAGCACGGCTGCGGCCCAACGGATCGTCGTGCCGCACCGGCTGGTCGTGCGGGAGAGCACCGCGGGGATCGAGCCGCCGGTCTGAGGTGCGGGGCGGGGCGGGCCGACGACGGGCCCACCCCGCCCCGGCCGTTCACCCGCGACGCCTCCGGACGAGGGAGCGGACCGCGTCGGTGACGACGCCCAGGAGGGACCGCTTCCGTTCACCGGTCGACGCCGGACCCGGCGACGGCACGGCGTGCCCACCGGCACTGCCGGCTCCACGCGCGGACTGCGGCGCGGACTGCGGCGCGGATTGCGGCGCGGCAGTGGGCTGCCCGGCGGGGGCGTCCACCACGGGCGGGAGCGTGCCGGAGGTCTCCTCGGAGCCGGCGGCCACCCCGTCGGCCACCCCTGACCCGGTCGTCGCGGGCTCGGCGGGCTCGGCGGGCTCGGTGTCCGGGAGGTCGTCCTCCCCCGGTCCGGCGGCGAGCCCGGGCAGGTCGATCCCGAGGTCGGCGCCTGCCCTCAGGTAGTGCTCGCGCAGACCGCGCTCGTCCGCGGCCGACAGGTCCGTCCCCGCGGGGTGGCGCGGGGCCTGCTCCACCTGCTCCGCCGTGAAGGGCACGACGAGCGACCCGTGGCCGGAGTCGGCTCCCACCGGGACGACCGACACGTCGGTCTCCGCGATCCCGGTCCTGACCCACACCCACCTCGGTGTCGCGGACCTGCGCGGGTAGGCGTCGACGACCAGCCCGAGCCGCTCACCGGTGTCGGTCAGCGCCACCAGGTCGGTCAGGGTCTTCGCGTCGGGCAGTTCGGACATCACGGGTCCTCCCTCTCGTTCGTCTCGTGCAGCGTGCTCGTCCCGGACCCGACGAGTTCGTCCCTCCCCTACCCGCACGACGCGTCGGCGACACCACGAAGCGGGCAGGACGTGGCCCCGGCGCCCGGGCTGCCGCCTGCGGTGCGGGCAGGGCGGTCCTAGAGTTGCGCACGGCCACCGCGCGTGTCCGTGAGGACGTCCGCAGCGCGGCCCGCCGATCGAGAGGGTGTGGATGGAACGGGGCGGGACTCCCCGCAGCACTCGTCCGACGATCAAGGACGTGGCCGCCCTGGCGGGGGTGTCCAAGGGCATGGTGTCCCTGGCGCTGCGCGGTGCTCCCGGCCCGAGCGCCGAGACGACCGCGCGGGTGCGCCGCGCCGCCGCGGACCTGGGCTACCGCGCGGATCGCGCCGCGGCCTCCCTGGCCCTGCGCCGCACCGGCCTGCTGGGGGTCGTGCTGGCCGTGCGGAACCCCTTCCACGCCGAGCTCGCCGAGGAGCTGCACGTCGCGGCCGAGGAGGCGGGCTACGACGTCGTCCTGGCCGCCGTGACCCGGTCGCGCGGGGAGCGGGCCGCGACCGAGACCCTGCTGGACTCCCGCTGCGAGTCGCTGGTGCTGGCCGGTCCCGAGATGTCCGCAGCGGACCTCGCAGAGCTCGACGCCCAGTGCCCGACCGTCGTCCTCGGCCGCCGCCTGCCCGCCGGGGCGGGCGGCACCGGCGGCCGCCGTGGCCCCGACGTCGTCCGCGTCTCCGACGAGGAGGGCATGGCCGCCGTGGTGGACCACCTCGCCGCCCTGGGCCACCGCGACGTGCTCCACGTCACCGGCGGCTCCGGGGCCATCTCCGCCGAGCGCCGGCTGGGCTTCGAGCGGGCGGCGGCCCGGCACGGCCTGCGCACCCACGTCGTCGACGCCCGGTTCGACGAACGGGGCGGGGTCGACGCCGCCCGCCGGGTCCTGGACAGCGGCTGGCAGGGCTCCGCCGTGGCCGCCGCGAACGACCGGATCGCCGTGGGGTTCCTCGACGTCCTGCTGCGGGAGGGGGTCGCGGTGCCGCAGCAGGTCTCCATCGCCGGGTACGACGACAGCTCGCTGGCCGAACTCGGGCACGTCCAGCTCACCTCGGTGAGCCAGCAGCCGGCCGAACAGGCGCGGTGCGCGGTGCGGCTGGCCACCGAGCGCCTGCGCGGGGAGGCCGAGGGGGAGGCGGCCGACGTCGTCCTCGAACCGCACCTGGTGGTGCGCCGGACGACCGGACCCGCCCGGAGCTGACGCGAGCAGCCTCGTGGTCCGGCCGAGGGGTGGAGGTCACCTCCACGGGGTAGGTACTCCTCCACCCGACCCCGCACCTGGACGACGCCACCTGGACGACGCCACCTGGACGACGCCACCTGGACGACGCCACCTGGACGACGCCACCTGGAACGACACCACCTGGAACGACACCGGAACGACACCCCGGAGATCGGTAGGACCATGACGAGCGCGAAGAACTCCTCCCGGCCGGCGGGCAGCGGCCGGTCCCGCCGGCCCGTCGCGGTGCTGCGGGCGGCCGGCGTGGGAGCCGTCGCGGGGCTGGCCGGCGGGGCCGTCATGAGCCTCGGGGAGAAGCTGGAGCAGGCGGTGACGCACCGCCCGGACTCCCACGTCCCGGCGCGGGCCCTGCTGGCGCTGCTGGGCCGGGACCCGGGCGATGCGGCCACACCGGTGCTGTGGAACCACGTCATGCACTACGGCACCGCGGCCACCCTCGGGGCGTTGCGCGGGGTCTGGGCGGTCACCGGCATCCGCGGCGCGCACGCCGACGCCTGGCACACCGTGGTGCGCCTGGCGTTCGACCAGACGGTCGAGAACGTCACGGGCGCGGGCGCGCCGCCGGCGACGTGGCCGGCCCGGGAGCTGGCGGTCGACGTGCTGCACAAGACGGTCTTCTCGGTGGTGACGGGCCAGGTCGCCGATCGCCTGCTGCCGGCGACGCTGGTGTCGGGGCGTGGTCGCCTCAGCCACTGACCGCCCACCCGACACCGGCGGGACCGCGAAGCCCCGTCGGCCCCGGCCGCTTCGAGCCGGGTAGCTTCGGTCCACGTCTCGCACAGGCGCGGACGGGACCGACTGGACGAGGGACACCCCACTGACCATGACGCACGCCGCCGACATCGATCGCATCCACGAGGAAGTGACCCGCCGCAACCCGGGTGAGGCCGAGTTCCACCAGGCGACCCGCGAGGTGCTCAGCACCCTGGCCCCGGTGCTGGCCAAGCGCCCGCACTACCTCGACCTGAAGATGATCGAGCGCATCTGCGAACCCGAGCGCCAGATCATCTTCCGCGTCCCGTGGCAGGACGACCGCGGACAGGTGCACATCAACCGCGGGTTCCGGGTGGAGTTCAACTCGGCGCTGGGCCCGTACAAGGGCGGCCTGCGCTTCCACCCGTCGGTCAACCTCGGCATCGTCAAGTTCCTCGGCTTCGAGCAGATCTTCAAGAACGCCCTGACGGGCATGCCCATCGGCGGCGGCAAGGGTGGAGCCGACTTCGACCCCAAGGGCCGCAGCGACGCGGAGGTCATGCGGTTCTGCCAGTCGTTCATGACCGAGCTGTACCGCCACCTGGGCGAGTACACCGACGTACCGGCCGGGGACATCGGCGTCGGCGGTCGGGAGATCGGCTACATGTTCGGCCAGTACAAGCGCATCACCAACCGGTACGAGTCCGGGGTCCTCACCGGCAAGGGCCTGGCCTGGGGTGGAGCCCAGGTGCGTCCGGAGGCCACCGGGTACGGCCTGATCTTCTTCGTCGAGCAGATGCTCGCCGCCCGCGGTGGGTCCCTGGACGGTCGGCGCGTGGTGGTCTCCGGCTCGGGCAACGTCGCGGTGCACGCCATCGCCAAGGCCCAGCAGTACGGCGCGCGGGTGGTGGCCTGCTCGGACTCCGCCGGCTACGTGGTCGACGAGTCGGGGATCGACGTCGACCTCCTGCGGCAGGTCAAGGAGGTGGAACGCGCCCGGCTCAGCGTCTACGCCGAACGTTCCCCCTCGGCCCGGTACGTGGGCGGCGGTTCGGTGTGGGACGTCCCGTGCGAGGTCGCGCTGCCGTGCGCGACCCAGAACGAGCTCGACGAGGCCGCGGCCGCGGAGCTGGTCGGGAACGGGTGCCGCCTGGTCGCCGAGGGCGCGAACATGCCGACGACGGCCGCGGCCGTGGAGGTCCTGCGATCCGCGGGGGCCGCCTTCGGCCCGGGCAAGGCCGCCAACGCCGGCGGCGTGGCGACCTCGGCCCTGGAGATGCAGCAGAACGCCTCGCGCGACTCCTGGACGTTCGAACGTTCCGAGGCGAAGCTCGCGGAGATCATGCGCGACATCCACGCCCGGTGCTTCGAGGCCGCCGAGGAGTACGGACGTCCGGGTGACTACGTCCTGGGCGCGAACTGCGCCGGGTTCGTGCGGGTGGCCGACGCGATGCACGACCTCGGCGTCGTCTGAGGCCGCCGTCCCCGTTCCGCCTCCCCGGGGATCACGTCGGTTCGTCCGCGCGACTCACCGGCACGTGGCCGCGAAGGCGTTCAGGCACCGGGTGAGCCCCCGGACGACCGTCCGCTCCGGGTGGCGTGGCACGAGGACGTCGCCACCGTCGTCGACTGAGGCGGACCGGTCGGCGGCGGCTCCCCCGCGGACCGGGCGGACGACGCTCGGACCGCGACGGTCGGCGAGCCTCCACGCGTCCCAGCCGGCGGCCACCGGTTCCGCCGGTCGTCGTGGGCGACGACGCCCAGTTCCTCGAACGCGGTGTGGAGGTCAGGAACCTGGACAACGGTCCGTGTCGTGCCCAGGTCGATGGCGGCGCCGGCTGCGGTGAGCACCGCTCACCTCGCGGCGCCGGCCCGCTGGGTGCAGGGAACGCAGCCACTGGCGTGCGGGAGGAACTCCAGACGCGCCCACGGGACGGGTTTCCGGCAGCGGACGCACAGACCGGAACTGCCGTCGTCCCTGCGGGCCGGCGCGTCCTCGGCCTCCTCCACCGTTCGCGACGCGCGCCTTCCAGCACGGTTCGCAGAGCTGCGAGTTCCGCGATGCCGGCCGGACCCGGAAGGCCGTGGGCGACAGCGGGGGTGCTCTCGGTGCTGGAGGTGGTGGTGGTCATCGAGTTCTCCCCGGGTGGACGGGTGCAGCTGCCGCACCGAAGCGCTGCGGCTGGAACCCGGCGGAGCCGAACCCGGCGCGGTGGTCAGCACGACGGAACCGGTTGCCCCCGGCCGAAGTCGCTCACCACATGTCCGCACAGAACTCACCACAGCCGGGAAGCAGGGGAAGTCCAGCGGGTTCCGCCGAACGCGCGCGTGGGGCGGAACCGTGCGGTGGTCGTGCAACCGGTCAGGGGTCAGGGCCGGGCGGGCAGCGACTCAGTGGCCGCTGCCGAGGTGCCCGGCCAGGCGCTGGTGCCGGGCCGAACTGTCGGCGTTCAGGCCGGTGATGCGCACTCTCTTGCCCCGGGCGGCGTACTTGGTCTCGACCGCGTCCAGCGCCGCCACGGTGGAGGCGTCCCACACGTGCGCGGCGGACAGGTCGATCACCACGTCGTGCGGGTCGCCGGGGTAGTCGAACCGGGTGACCAGGTCGTTGGACGAGGCGAAGAACAACGCGCCGGAGACCGAGTACACGCGGGTGGTCCCGGCGGGATCCAGGACGCTGGTGACCTGGACCAGGTGCGCGACGCGGCGGGCGAACAGCAACGCGGCGGCCAGCACCCCGACGACGACGCCGACGGCCAGGTTCTCGGTGACCACCACCACGACGACGGTGGCGACCATCACCGCGGTCTCGCTCCCGGGCATCCGGCGCAGCGTGGCGGGGCGGATCGAGTGCCAGTCGAAGGTGCCGACCGCCACCATGACCATCACCGCGACCAGGGCGGCCATCGGGATGCGGGCCACCACGTCCCCCAGTCCCACGACCAGGACCAGCAGGAAGACCCCGGCCAGGAACGTCGAGGTGCGGGTGCGGGCCCCGGCCTTCACGTTGATCATCGTCTGACCGATCATCGCGCAGCCCCCCATCCCACCGGAGAAACCGGTGATGATGTTCGCCGCGCCCTGCCCCCAGGCCTCCCTGCCCTTGCGCGAAGGGGTGTCGGTGACGTCGTCGACGAGCTTGGCCGTCATCAGCGACTCCATCAGCCCGACCAGCGCCATGCCCAGGGCGTAGGGGGCGATGACCGACAGGGTGTGCAGGGTCAGCGGCACGTCGGGCAGCAGCGGGAACGGCAGGCTGTCGGGCAGTTCCCCCTCGTCGCCGACGTTCGGGACGGCCAGGTGGGCGGCCACGGTGACGACGGTGAGCACGACGATCGCGACCAGCGGGGCCGGGACGGCCCTGGTCAGGCGGGGGAAGAACACCATGAGCGCGATGCCCGCGGCGACCATCGGGTAGACGATCCCCGGCACGTCGCGCAGGTGCGGGACCTGCGCGGCGAAGATCAGGACGGCCAGGGCGTTGACGAAACCGACCATGACGCTGCGCGGTACGTACCGCATCAGCTTGGCCACGCCCAGCAGACCCAGCACCACCTGCAGGACCCCGGCGAGGATCACGGTGGCCAGCAGGTGGTCCAGCCCGTGGTCGCGCACCACCGGGGCGATGACCAGGGCGACCGCGCCGGTGGCGGCCGAGATCATCGCCGGCCGCCCGCCCAGGACGGCGATGGAGACGGCCATCGTGAAGGAGGCGAACAGCCCCACGCGGGGGTCGACGCCGGCGATGACGGAGAACGAGATCGCCTCCGGGATGAGGGCCAGGGCCACCACCAGGCCGGCCAGGGCCTCGGTGCGCAGCACCCTCGGCGCCAACCAGGGCGGCCGGCGGCGGCGGGTGGTTCCTGCGGTGGGTGAGGTGGCGGCTGGGATGCCGGCTGGGGACGCCACGGAGTGCTCCATTCGCGGGGTGGGCATCGACGCCGGCGGGTGGGAACCGTCCAGCGACCGGTGGTCGGGCGAGCGGTGGGGCGGGCGGCGTCACCGTCGGATCGTTCTGCTCACCACGTCGTCCCCTCGCCGCGGTGCGCTGCAGAGCCCGTCGGAGCGTTCCCGTGCCGGCGCGAGCACGGGCTGCAACTGGTTGCGACGAGTTCGTGAAGAGCTGGTCCGGGTGGTTGATGAGCGCCTCGCGCTGCTGTCAACTCTACCCTAACGTAAGGGTAGAGTTCCGATCCTGAACATCGCCGTCGACGCCCACCGGGTGCTCACGCACCACCCGGTGAGGCCCCCAACGACCCCCTCAGCGGGGCCGATGAGATGAGGACGAGTGAGCACCACCCCAGGCCGTCGCGCGAACGGCCACCCCGGCCGGCCCACCGGTCCGTCCACCGGCGACTCCCCGGAGTTCGGCGGCGTCCGGGCCGAGGCGTCGTCTGCTGCGCCGGTGGTTCCGTCGCGCCGCCGAGCGACCACGCTGCCTCCTCCTCTCCCCCGGGCGGGACGACCCCGGCGAACACTGGCCGAGGCCTTCGACCCGCGCAGCAACGCCCTGGACCTGCTGCGCCTGCTGCTGGCCACCACGGTCGCCGTGGTGCACACCCTGCAGATCGGCACCGGCCGGCAACCCCGGACCGGCTCGACCGACCTGGGCAGCCTGGCCGTCGACGCGTTCTTCGTGCTCAGCGGGTTCCTCGTCGCGCGCAGCTACCTGCGGCTGAACTCCCTGCGCCGCTACCTGTGGCACCGCGCGCTGCGGATCCTGCCGGGGTTCTGGGTCTGCCTGCTGCTGACCGCCCTGGTGGTCGCCCCGCTGCTGGCGGTCCTGGAGGGGCGGGCCGCGAGTTCGGTGTTCACCGGCCCGGACTCGGCCCTGGACTACCTGCACCGCAACGCGTTGTTGCAGATCCAGCAGTTCGGCATCGCCAGCCTGACCGGGAACAGCGGCACCCCGGACGTGGTCAACGGATCGTTGTGGACGTTGTTGTTCGAAGCCTGCTGCTACGGGATCGTCGCCGGCCTGGGGCTCCTGGGGATCCTGCGCCGGCAACGGTGGGTGGTCCTGGTCCTGCTGGCGGCCCTGTGGCTGCTGACCATCGCCGCCACCGCGGGCTGGAACCCGCTGGGCTCGGAACTGATGCTGCGGCTGGGTTTCGTCTTCCTGCTGGGCACCGCCGGGCACCTGTACGCCGACCGGATCCCCGTGCGCGGGTGGCTGGCCGCGGCGAGCCTGGCCCTGGTCGTCGTCGGGCTGTCCGCGCTGCCGGACCACCGCGCCCTGGCCGGGCCGGCGTTCGCCTACCTGTGCCTGTGGGCGGTGGTGAGCTGCCCGTGGCGCCCCCACCTGCGCTGGGACCTGTCCTACGGCACGTACGTCTGGCACTGGCCGATCGCCCAGCTCCTGTTCGCTGCCGGACTCGCCTCGGTGAGCGCGGTTCCCTTCGTCCTGCTGGGTCTGGCGGTGACGGCGGTGATCGCCACGGCCTCGTGGCTGCTCGTCGAGCACCCGGCGCTGAGCTGGAAGAACGCCGCCTGGGTCACCAGCGGGCCCGGGTCGAACCGGCCGACGTGAGGCCGGTGAACCGGACCTCCGACGGGCCGCCGGCATCGCGGGGTGCTTGACTTCCGCGATGGTCACGGCAGACACCCCGGGTCACGACGCCGGGCGGCTGATGCAGATCGGCGAGGTCGCCGAGCGGGTCCAGCTCTCGCACCGCACGGTGCGCCACTACGACGACGAGGGCCTGCTCACCCCCACCCGCAGCGCCGGCAACTTCCGCCTCTACACCGAGACCGACGTCCAGCGCCTGCTGCTGATCCGGCAGATGAAGCCGCTGGGTTTCTCCCTGGACGACATGCGCCACCTCATCGAGGTCCTGGACCACCTGTCCACCGCTCCTGGCGATGCGGAACGCAAGCAGGAGTTGCGCACGTTCATCACGGTCGCGCAGGCACGACGCGACCGCCTCGCCCAGCAGGTCCGCACCGCCGATTCCTGGTTGGAGGGTCTGCGGTCGCACCTGTGAGGGGATCGCCAGCGCGACCTCGCGGCGGACGGTTGGCCCTCGACGTGGCTCCAGCGCCTACGGGTCAGGCCGGCGGAGCTGAGGCCGCGGACGTGGCAGGCCAGAGCCACGGCAGCCAGCACGCACTCGAAGGAGCCGGTCAGCCGTCCGCTCGAGCTGGCGTGCCGGCCTGCTGGCGCCCGGCGGTGATGGTGAGGACGACCGCGGCGTCAGCCGCTGGTCGGCGCCGGTCCACCGGCCAGCGAGGCCACGGTGCGGACCACCAGCCCGACCCGCAGCACGCGCCGGCGCCCGGTCAGGTCCCCGGTGCGGCCCTCGAGGAGCAGGCGTTGATCACCCACGGCAGCGCCGCCGGGGACATGCCCAGATCAGCCTGGATGCTCGGCAGGGCCGCGTTGGCGACGGTGTCGTCGAGCACGGTCATCAGCTGGGCAGTGGCGATCACCAGCAGCCCTGGTTCCGAAGGTCGAGGGGAGGCCGTAGGGCCTACGGCTGGAGCAGAGCGGGCATGAACGGTCCTCGATCGGCCGGTGGGTACCCCTAGGGGTACCCACCGGTCGGGGGTGGGCGTGTCCGAGGGCTGGGCGTCGACGAGGTGGCGCTCACTCCCGAGACCGCAGGCCCTGGGTTGCGCTGATGACCAGGACCAGCACGAGCAGGCTCGCCGCGAGACCGTCGAACCCGATGCGGGCCAGGACCGGGCCGGCCACGGCACCACCGGCCGCACCGGCGTAGTTCATGAGCGAGTCGGAAACCCCTTGCAGCCGCGGTCGTTCGGCCGGGCCCACGGCGGCGCTGACCAGCGTGGAACCGGCCACGATCGAGGCCGACCAGCCCAGGCCGAGCAGGACCAGGCTCACCGTCACCAGGACCGAGTCGTCCGCGCCCAGCAGCGAAAACAGCAGTGAGCCCAGGTAGAGCACCTGGCCGAGCAGGACGACGGTGCGCGCACCGAGGCGGTCGGTGAGAGCCCCGAAGACCGGCGAGAGGGCGTACATCCCCGCCACGTGCAGGCTGATGGTCAAGCCGACCACGCTCAGCGAGGCGCCGTGCTCGGTCAGGTGCACCGGAGTCATCGACATCAGCGCCACCATCACCGCGTGGCTCAGCGCCACCGTCAGCACCGCCCGGCGGGCCGCAGCCGAGGAGCGCAGCACCGCCAGGCCGCCGGCCGGTCGCCGGCCGCCCTTGGTGGCGCCCGCACCGGCGGCGCGCTGGGCCGCCGTGGCCGTGAGCAGGGGGTCGGGCCGCAGCCCGGTCCAGAACACCACCGCTCCCAGGACCTGGGCGATCGCGGAGATGACGAACCCACCGGTCAGCGACGGCAATCCCAGGGCCCGGCCGACCGCTTCGCCGGGTCCGAACAGGTTCGGGCCGGCGACCGCGCCGATCGTGGTGGACCACACCACCAGCGACAGGTCCCGCCCGCGGGTCTCCGGGGCCGCCAGGTCGGTGGCGGCGAAGCGGGCCTGGAAGTTCAGCGCTTGGGCCGAGCCCATCAGCAGGATGCCGGCCAGGACCAGCCACAGGCTGCCCAGCACGGCCGCGGTGACCACGACCGCCCCGCCCAGCACGGCCAGCAGGGCCCCGGTGCTCAGCGAGGTACGCCGCCCGCGCGCCTGGGCCAACCGGGCCAGCGGAACGGCCAGCACCGCCGCACCCAAGGTGCCCATCGTGGCGGCCATCCCCGACCAGGCCGAGGAGCCGGACACCTCGGTGATCAGCAGCGCGCCCAGGCTCAGGGTGGCGCCGGTGCCCAGTCCCCCCAGGACCTGCCCGGCGGCCAGGACGCGCACGACCCGTCGCTGCAGCTCGCGGTGCCTGCCCCCGGCCCCGGCGTCGGGCACCGTCGGTGCGTCCGGTTCGGTCATGTCCGTCTCCTCCAGTGCTCCAGAACTTCCGTGGACAGCCTCAGAAGGTGAGGGTCTCGCCGTCCTCGGGGACCAACACCTGCTCACCCAGGCCGCGTTCGCGGGCCAGGTCGCGCACCTGGGCGCGAGTGACGGTGCAGTGGTTGAGGGCCTCCATGTGCACGGCCACGATGCGGGCCGCGGGTGCGGCCTCGTGCACCGTCAGCACGTCCTGGTCGCCCATGAGGATGGCGAAACCGGGACCGACCCGGGCTTCACCGGTGTTCAGCACGACGACGTCGGGCTGGTGCTCGGCCAGCGCCGCCTGCACCTTCTCGTTCCACACGGTGTCGCCGGCGATGTACAGCGTGGGCTCACCGGGGTGGCGCACCACCACACCGCTGACCTCGCCCAGCACCGGCAGCGCGCTGAGGACCTCCTCGGCGCCGTGCCGGCCCCCGGTGAGGGTGAACGACGTCTGCCCGACCGTGACGGTTCCGTCGAGGATCCGCACGTCCTGGAACCCCGCGGCGGAGATCTCCTCGGCGTCGGCCTGGTTCTGCACCAGCAGCGTCACACCGCGGGGCAGCAGCGCGGCCGCGGCGGTGTCCCAGTGGTCGCCGTGGGTGTGGGTGACCACCACGACGTCGGGGTCGAGCAGGTCGGCCAGCGGGACGACCAGGTCGACCGTGGGGTTGCGGGAGGTGTTCCCGGAGGCGGCGGGGAAGGGGTCCATGGAGCCCTTGGCGCCCAGCATCGGGTCGACCACGATCCGGTGACCGCCGACCTCCAGCAGCAGGGTGGCGTTGCGGACCTGAGTGATCTTCACGGGAGAGCTTCCTCTCGAATCGTGGGCCGACACCGGGGCTTGCGCTCGACGCACGGTTGGCGTGGCGGTTTGCCGTGAGAAGCACGCTAGCCCACTCTCACGGATGTCAGCAATTGATATCGTGAGGGGGTGTCCGAGCACCAGAGCGCGCCCGCCACCCCGCTACCACCGGCCCCCGGAGCCGACGCGCACGTCGGCCTGGAACTGGCCAACAGCGCCGTGCGGGTTCCCCGTCGCGGCGGCACCGGACACGAGGTCGTCGAACTGCTGCCCACCCCCGCCGCCGCCACCGGCTGGCTCGTGGCGCACGGCCTGGCTCCCCGCGACGCACGTCTGCAGCAGTACTGCGCCGACCGGCTCACCACCTTGCGCGGCACCGTGCGGGAACTGCTGGCCGCCGCCGTCGACGGCCGCGCCCCCTCACCCGGCGCGGTCGAGGCGCTCAACCGCGCCCTGACCCGCACCCCGACAGTCCAGCTGGTGGCCTGGAACTCCTCGGCCGGTTTCCACACCGAACTGACGCACCCCACCACACAGATCGTCGAGCACGCCCTGGCCGCGATCGCCGGCGACGTCGTCGGCCTGCTCACCGGACCTGACGCCGCTCTACTGGCCGCCTGCGGGGCCGAACCGTGCAACCGCTACATGCTGCGCACCCACGGCCGGCGGCACTGGTGCTCCACCCGTTGCGGCGACCGCGTCCGCGCCGCCCGCTCCTACGCCCGCCGCACTCAGGTACCCGCCTGACACGCACCGCGCTCGGCCAACCTCCTCGCGGTTCGTTCCAGTTCCACCGTGATCCGAGTGTTGCCGGGAAGGGATGACGTCGAGCGCCCGCCCCACGCAGTCGAACACCGCCGCTCGCCTCGTCGGTGCTGGACAACGCCTTCACCGCAGTCGGGCGGACCGCCCAGGACACGCTCGCCGAGGTCGTGGCCCCCGGCTGGCGGCGGCCCCGGGCCGCCCGCACGCCTTCGCGACGCAGTTCGGCCAAGCCGACGTCGAGGCGGCCGTGGAGTTGCACCGCAAGGAGTTCCAGCCCGCCGAGGCACTGCCCCAACCGTACGACCTGGTGGGCGTCATCGCCGACGACGACCCCGAGCGGGCCCGCCGCGAGGCGGCGTCCTCGGCGTCCTCGGCGATGGCCGTCTGCGCATGTTCCAGGGCCGGCACTTCAGCCTGCTTCCCCGGGAGGAGGTGCAGGCCACCCCGCCGACCCGCGAGGGCGGGCTGTCCTGGACCTGTACACGCGCGAGTTCCTCGACGGCACGCCCGCCGAGGTGGCCGGCCCCTTGGAGCGGCTGCACGCCGGAACCGGCGTCGATGAGGTGATGCTCGTGGTCACGGGGCGGTCTGACCGTCCTCGCCGCCCTGGTCGTGGTCGTCACCTTCGAGGACCCCGGCCTGGGCGCCAGTGAACCTGCCACCGCGCGCACGACGGCCGAAGAACGCGCCAGCAGCCCCGAACTCCGGTCGCATCGTGGTCCTGCAGGTCGCCCAGTCCGGTTCCGGCCTGGCGGCCATCGTCGGCACGCAGGTCGACTGGGGTTCCATCGGTCTCTTCGCGGTCTTCTGGGCGCTGATGGGCTTCGTCCAAGGGCTCAACCCCGGCGTGAACCGTCCCATCGTCGCCGCCGTGGTGCCGCCGGAACTGCGTGGTGCGGCCTTCGCCCTCATGCTGTCCGTCTTCCAGGCACTGGGGTACGTCGTCTTCAACCTCGTCGCCGGCTACCTCGGCGAACGCATCGGCCTGAGCGCGGTCATGCTCTGGATCCCCGGGGTGCTGATGCCGGTCAACGGCCTGTACCGCACCTGCCCGCGACACCGCCCGCCTCGAGGAACTGATGCAGGAACGCGCCGGTCGCTCAGGTGCGAGCGCGGCCCCGCCGGTGCCACGAGGCACCGACGGGGCCGCGGTGGTCGTCCTGCCACCTCGAGTGCTCGTGGCCCGTTGGCCAGTGCTCCATGATGGAGCCCAGGACCGGCGCCCCTGACCGGAGGACATGCGTGAACCACCCCGTCGGCAGCTTCTGCTGCACACCTCGCACCGCCCGCGGACCGCTCGAGCAACTCTCGAGGTCGGTGGGCGCGCCCACGGACGCGCCGCTGCCCGCCACGGCGAACGCCCTACCCGGTGGCCCCTTCCGGATGGGCACCGACGACGCCGAGGGCTACCCCTCCGACGGTGAGGGACCCGTGCGCGAGGTGACGGTCGGCCCGTTCGCCATCGACACCCTCACCGTCTCCAACGCCCGCTACGCGCAGTTCGTCGAGGCCACCGGGTACGTCACCGAGACCGAGTGGGAGTACGCCGCCCGCGGCGGGCTGGAGCAGGCCCGCTTCCCCTGGGGCGACGAACTCACCCCCGGCGGGCAGCACCGCTGCAACGGCTGGAAGGGCACCGCCCCCGTGGACGCGTACGCACCCAACGGGTTCGGCCTGCACAACGTCGCCGGGAACGTGTGGGAGTGGTGCGCCGACTGGTTCTCCGCCACCCACCACCTGACCCGCACCAGTCCCGCGGACCGGACGAACCCCACCGGTCCGGCCACCGGGGACTCCCGGGTCATGCGGGGCGGGTCGTACCTGTGCCACGCCTCCTGCTGCAACCGCTACCGCGTCGCGGCCCGCACCGCGAACACCCCCGACAGCGCGGGTGGGAACAACGGGTTCCGCGTGGTCTGGGACCTGCCGACCGGAGCCGGCCGGTGAGCAGCTCGACTCCCGCACGGCCCAAGCGGTTCCCCGCCTCGGTCTACGACCACGGGGCCGAACCGGACCCGCGGTTCTCCCTGGCCAACGAACGCACGTTCCTGGCCTGGATCCGCACCTCGCTGGCGCTGCTGGCCGCCGGCGTGGCGCTCGAAGCCCTCAGCCTGCCGTTGCAGCCGCAGCTGCGGCTGGCCGCCTCGGTGGTCCTGGTCGTGCTCGGGTTGCTGGCGCCGGTGCAGGCCTGGCGCGGCTGGGCCCGCGACGAGCGGGCCATGCGCCGCGGCGAGCCGCTGGCCTCCCCAGCGCTGGCCGCCCCGCTGAGCGTGGGCACCGTCGCCGCCGGGGTGCTGGTCCTGCTCGGGCTGCTGCTGCGGTGAGCGCCGACCCCACCGGGCCGGGGCCACGGCGCCTGTACGACCCGGGACTGCAGCCCGAGCGCACCGCCCTGGCCTGGCGGCGCACGTCCCTGTCCCTGCTGGCCGTCTCCCTGGGCGCCGCCCGGGTCCTGCCCACCCAGCTCGGCACCGGCGCGGTCGTGCTGGGGCTGCTCGGAGCCGCGTGGGCCGTGGGCATCCACCACCTCTCCGGCCGCCGCGTCCGGCGGGCCACCGACCGCCTGCTCACCGCAGGCGACCTGGCGCACCCCCACAGCGGCGGCGTCCTGCTGGCCGGAACCGCCGCCGTGGTCCTGCTGCTGGGCCTGGGTGGGCTGGCCCTGGTGCTGACGCACGGCAGCAGCTGACCCGGCGCTGCGGTCGCCGGGGGGCGAGACGCCACCCGCACGAGCGCGGGCTCATCCGATCTCCTCCTTGCGCGGCTCCCTGCGCCCGGTCGCGTCCGCGACGTCCACCTGGCGCGGCAGCCGCTCGAACCTCAGCAGGGCCGCGATGACGCTGGCCGCCACGAGGAACACCGCGATCGTGACGAGGGCCAGCGTGAAGCTCCCGGTCGACTCCCGGACCAGTCCGATGCTCCACGGCCCCACGAGACCGCCGAACTGGGCGATCGTGTTGACCAGCGCGACCGTCGCCGCACCCGCCGCCCCGGTGCGGATGGACGAGGCGAGGCTCCAGAACAGCGGGTTGCCCGCGTAGATGAACAGGCCGGTCAGGCAGAGCAGCAGGTACGCGACGACCTGGTTCGGGACGTAGGCGCTGGCCGCGATCGCCACGGCGCTGGCCCCGTAGACCACCGACAGGTGCCGCTTGCGGTCCCCCGTGCGGTCCGAACTGCGCCCGACGACGAGGACACCGACGACACCCAGCAGCGGCGGCAGGGCGGACAGGAAACCGACCTGCACCTCGCTGAAGTCCCCCATGCCGTCGATGATCTGCGGCAGCCACAGGAGCAGGCCGTAGATGCCCACCAGGGCGCAGCCGAACATCGCGGCCAGCGTCCAGACCCGGGCGTCACCCACGACCTCCCGTACGCGCACGTGCCGGCTCCCACCCAGCGCTTCCCGTTCGGCGGCGAGGGTGCTCTCCAGCCAGTTCCGCTCCTCCGGCGACAGCCAGGACGCCTCCGCCGGGCGGGGCGTCATCGCCCGGACGGCGACGAAGCCCAGCGCCGTGGCGGCCAGGCCCTCGACGATGAACATCCACTGCCAGCCGTGCAGTCCCGCGAACTCGTCCAGGGAGGTCATGAGCCCGGTCGACAGCGGCCCGCCCAGGACGGCCGCCACGGAACTGCCGACGATGTACCCACCGACAGCCCGCGCGCGGTACTGCACCGGGAACCACAGGGTGACGTACACCGCGACCCCGGGCAGGAACCCCGCCTCCATCGCGCCGAGCAGGAAGCGCATCACCCAGAAGCTCGTGTCGCCGACGACGAAGGCGGTCGCGGCCGCCACCAGTCCCCAGGTGACCAGGATGCGCGCGATCCACCGCCGGGCACCCACCCGGTGCAGCGCCAGGTTGCTGGGGACCTCGAGGAGCATGTACCCGAGGAAGAAGATGCTGCCCGCGAACCCGAAGGTCGCCGGACCGATGCCCAGGTCCTCACCCATCTGGAGCTGGGCGAAACCGATGTTGATCCGGTCCAGGTAGTTCACGAACAGCATGACGAACAACAGCGGAACCAGCCGCACGTAGGCCTTGCGCATGGTCCGGGCCGCGATGTCGGGCACGGGGGTCCTCGTCGACTCCATGTCCCGACGGTAGGAGCCGCGGTCGGCGGGAGTCCAAGACGGTTCCGGGAACCTTGTATGCGGGAGAACTATGGTTCCTGGTCAGGACCCTGCTGCTCGTCCGGCAGGCAGTCCAGGAAGTCGGTGACGGGAACCACCGCACCGTCGGTCGGCCAGGTGACCGCGACGGTCGAGCGGGCCTCCGCGAACTCGCGCACCGGCCGGAAGGCGACGTCGGCGCGCCCGTGCCGGGCCACCGATTCCGCCACGAACGTGACGCCGAGCCCGGCCGCCACCAGGGCGATCGCCGTCTGGATCTCGAACGTGCGGTGCTCCACGTGCGGCACCAGGCCCGCGGCGCGGTAGAGGTCCTCGACCGAGCGCGCGAACTGCGCGCGGGGATCCCTGGGGTACAGGACGACCGGCGACGCGGCCAGGTCGACCAGCGACGGCTCCCGGTGGGCTGCCGCGGGGTGGTCCCGGGCGAGCGCCACGAGCACCCGCTCGCTCAGGACCGTCCGCGTGGAGAAACCCTCCAGCGGGGAGGGCTGCCGACCGAGGCCGACGTGGATGCTCCCGGCGCGCAGGGCGTCCGCCTGGTCCTCGGTCACCATCTCGAACAGCTTCAGCTCCACGTCGGGGTGCCGTGCGTGGAACGTCTTCAGCGCCGGCGGCAGGACGCTGTACCCCGAGGACCGGGTGAACCCGATGGAGAGCCAGCCCCGTCGTCCCAGGGCGATCTCACGGGTTCCGGCGGCCGCCCGCTCCCAGGCGGTGATGACCTGCTGGGCGTGCTGGCTGAAGTACTCCCCGGCCGGGGTGAGCCGCAGCGGCCGGTGGCTGCGGTCGACCAGCTGGGCACCGAGGTGGGACTCGATGCGCCTGACCTGCTGGCTCAGAGCCGGTTGCGCCAGGTGCAGTCGCTCCGCGGCCCGGCTGAAGCTCAGCTCGTCCGCGAGGACCACCACGCACTGCAGGTCCCTGAGGTTCACGCGTCGCCGGCCGTGCGGGTCACCGGCTCGCGGCCTCGGCCGGCGAGTGCGTCGCGTCCAGCCGCGCCTGCCGCGTCCGGGGCCCGAAGACGGCCAGGACGACGGCTCCCACCAGCCAGGTTCCCGCGATGAAGTAGAAGACGCTGCGGTAGCCCGACCCGCTGTAGAGGCCGGCGATGACCAGTGGCCCGACGGCGTTCGACAACCGCCCCAGCCCGTAGGACACACCCGTCCCGAGCGAGCGCCCCCTGGTGTCGAACAACTCCGGGGAGTAGGCGTAGCCGAGGGCGGTGTAGCCGCGCTCGAAGAGGTTGACGAGGAAGCCGAACACGACGATGAGCACCGGGTTGAACGTCAGGCCGTAGACGAGCCCGCACAGGGCGATGACCGTTCCGAAGGCGACCAGGCACCACTTGCGCTCGAACCGGTCGGTCACCAGCGAGGCCAGGAACGAACCCAGCGGCGCCCCCACCGTGGTCAGGGCGACGTAGAAGATCGACTTCTCGACGCTGAACCCCTCCTGGGCCAGCAGCGTCGGCGCCCAGCTGGAGTACCCGAAGAACCCGATGGTCTGGGTCACCCACAGGACCGTCAGCAACAAGGTGGGGCCGAGGTACTTGCGCTGCAGCAGGATGGACAGCGGCGCCTTGGCGATGGGAACGACCGGGGCGGGCGGCGCCGGCTGCGCCAGCTGTCCCCGCTCGGCGGCCACCTGGTCCTCGATGTCGCGCAGGACCGCGTCGGCCTCGTCGTGCCGGCCCTTGCTCTCGTACCAGCGCGGCGACTCCCGCAGCCGGCGCACGAAGAGCAGGAAGAAGATCCCCAGCGCACCCCAGAGGTACACCAGGCGCCACGACCAGTCGTTGGCGGGGACGACGGCACTGGCGATGAGGTTGGTCACGGGCGTACCGCAGATGCCGATGACGATGGCGTAGGCCTGGTACTTGCCCCGGACCGCCGACGGGTACATCTCGTTGATGTAGATGACCGCGACGACCGTCATGGCCGACAGTCCCGCCGACGTCAGGACCCGGCAGACGCCGAGCGAGACGACGTCCCAGGTGAAGACGGAGGCGAAGGAGAACAGCGCGAACCAGACCGTCGTGGCGGTCAGCGCGCGCAGACGCCCCCACCGGTCGGCGAACCAGCTGCCCACCAGCGATCCGAAGAACATGCCGACGAACGACAGCGACGTGACGTACGCGATGTGGTCGACGGTGACACCCCACAGGTCCACGAGGCGTGGGGCGGTGGTGGCGAAGGTGTTGATGTCGGCGAACTCGAAGAAGTAGGCGAAGGAGACGGCGACGAGCATGACCTTGTGGAACCGCGAGACCGGCAACCGGTCCAGACGGTTCGCGGCGTTGGCGTTCAGCACGGGATCCCTCTCAGCGGGAGGACGATCGGGGTGGGTGGCAGCTCAGACGGCTTCGTCCGGCCAGTACAGGCGCATCGGGTTCTCGACCAGCAGCAGTCGCTGGGCCTGCCCGGTCCGGGCGAGCAGGGGCACGTGGTCGACGAGGAGCCCGTCGTCGGGCATGTGGTCGGTCAGGTTCGGGTGCGGCCAGTCGGTGCCCCACAGGACGTGGTCGCCGAACTCCTCCACCACCCGACGGCTGAAGGGCAGGACGTCCAGGTAGGCGTGCCGTTCCCCGTTCAGCGCGGGCGGGCCGCTCACGCTGAGGCGTTCCGGGCAGCTCACCTTGACCCAGGCGGCGGTGCGGTCGACGAAGCGCAGGAACCGGCTGAACTCCGGACCGGTCACCGGGGCCGTCACGTCGGGCCGCCCCATGTGGTCGATGACGAGCGGGACGGGCAGCGTCTCGAAGAAGCCCTCGAGCTCTTCGAGCTCGGCGGCCTCGAAGTAGACGACGACGTGCCAGCCCAGGGGCGCGATGCGGCGCGCGATCGTCGCCAGGTCGTCGCGGGGGGAACCGTCGACGAGGCGTTTGAGGAAGTTGAACCGGATGCCGCGCACACCGGCCTCGTGCAGTTCGCGCAGTTCCTCGTCGGTGACGTCCGGCCGCACGGTCGCCACTCCCCGCGCGCGTCCGGCTGACGACCGCAGGACGTCCACCATCGCGCTGTTGTCGGCACCGTGGCAGGTGGCCTGCACGACGACGTTCCTGCTGACCCCCAGGTGGTCGCGCAGCGCGAACAACTGCTCCTTGCTCGCGTCGCACGGGGTGTACTTGCGTTCGGGGGCGAACGGGAACTGCGCCGCGGGACCGAACACGTGGCAGTGCGCGTCGACGGTTCCCGGCGGCAGCCGGAACTGCGGCCGGGTCGGGTCGGCGTACCAGTCCAGCCAGCCTTCGGTCTTGGACGGCGTCGTGGTCACGGCATCTCCCTCGATGCGGAGGACCGGCCGCGGAGGCCGGAGCGGGTACGGCGGGCCGCGTCCACGCGTGCCCTCGTCGCCGACGACCCTAGGTCGCCCGGGAAGACTGCGCAAGAGATTGGCGACACGATTGTCAACGATGTCGTGACGGATACGATCGGGGTGATCTGAGGAGGTCGGAGATGACGGACACCCCCCGCGAGGGCGCAGCGGCCACGCGTCGCGCCGTCGAGGCGTTGCGGTCGGCGCTGCTGGCCGGCGACCTCGCTCCGGGGCAACGGCTCGTCGAGGCCGACCTGGCTGCCACCTTCGGCGTCAACCGGGCCAGCGTGCGCGCGGCACTGCTCGACCTCGCGGCCGAAGGGCTGATCGAGCGGATCCCCAACCGGGGCGCCCGGGTGCGGGTCGTCTCCGTCGAGGAGGCGGTGGCGATCACGGAGTGCCGGATGGTGCTGGAGGGCCTGTGCGCGGCCAAGGCGGCCGAACGTGCGACCGGTGAGCAGATCGGCGTCCTGCGGGACCTCGGCGGCCAGCTCGAGGCGGCCGTCGCCGGTGGTGATCCGATGAAGTACTCGGCCCTGAACCGGGAACTGCACCGCCTGGTACGTGAGTACTCGGCCCAGCCCTCGGCCTCCGAACTGCTGGACCGCCTGAACGGGCAGATCGTCCGCCACCAGTTCCGGCTGGCCCTGCGGGCGGGCCGGCCGCAGGTCTCGCTCCCCGAGCACCTGGCGATCATCGACGCGATCGCCGCCCGCGAGCCCGAGCGCGCCGAGAGCGCCGCCCGGGCCCACCTGGCGAGCGTCATCCGGGCACTTCAGGAAGACGTCTGAGCGTCGTCGTCGCAGGAGCGGGCGCGGGGGTAGGCGGTGCCGTCGAACAGCAGGCGGGCGGTGCGGACCACCCCCGAGCGCAGGGCCCGCGGCGGGTCGGCCGTGGCGTCCACGACGACGTCGACCCGCAGGCTGCCCGTCGGGTGCTCCACGTCGACCGACGTCCGGTCCGCCGGCCAGTCGCGGGTCAGGTCGTGTCCCACCGCACCCGGCAGCAGGAGCCCGGTGACGACGGTGACCGCCGCCAGGACCCCGATGGAACTGTGCGGGGTGGTCGGGATGAACGACCGCGTGCACACCTGACCCCCCTCCCGGGCCGGAGCCACGAGGATCGTCTTGGGCACCGAGGAACCCGACACGTCACCCAGGCCCATGAGTTCCCCGGCCCGGGTGCGGAACTCGTCGACGCGCCGCAGGAGGTCCTCGTCGGCGGCCAGCTGCTCGTGCGTCTCGTACCCGGTCAGCCCGAAGGCGGCGGCCTCGGCCAGCACCACCGGCATGCCGTTGTCGACGCAGGTCACCTCGACCTCGCCGATGCGGTCCCGGACGTTTCCCGTCGGCAGCAGCGCGCCGGTCGTCGACCCCTCGGTGTCGCCGAAGGCCAGCACCACCGCCGCGGCCGTCCCGGGGACGCCCGCGATCGCCACGTCCCCGCGGTACTCCACGCGCCCTCCGGGGGTGCCGAACGTCGCCACGGCCGTGCTGTCGGAGTTCACCATGCGGATCCGCACGCTCGTCTCCTGCGCACCGGCCTCGACCAGCCCGCGCTCGACGGCGAAGGGACCGACGCCGGCCAGGATGTTGCCGCAGTTCTGCTTCGCACTGACGAGCGCCTCGTCGACCCCGAGCTGCAGGAACAGGTAGTCGACGTCGGTGTCGGGGTGCTGCGACGGGCTGACGACCGCGACCTTGCTGGTGAGCGAGGTGGCCCCGCCGAGCCCGTCGATCTGCCGGGGATCCGGGGTTCCCATGAGCCGCAGCAGCAGGTCGTCGCGTTCGTCCGGGTCCGACGGCAGGTCCGCCGCCTCGAAGAACAGGCCGCGCGAGGTCCCACCGCGCAGCATCGCGCACCGGACCCCGGTGTCCGCGTAGGTGTCCGCGTAGGTGTCCGAGTAGCCGCTCACCGGTCCCCCTTGGCGAACTCCTCGTAGGTCACGTACTCGATGCCGAAGCCGGCCAGCCGATCGCGCATGCCGTAGACGTCCAGGCCGAGCTCCCCGGCGCGGAACGCCGTCCTGTTGCGCTCCTCCTTCTCCGCGCGGGCGCGGGAGGCGGCGAGCACGGCGGTGGCGTCGTCGCGCGGGACGCACACCACTCCGTCGTCGTCGGCCACGACCACGTCACCGGGGTGGATCGTCTGTCCGCCCAGGGTGATGGGCACGTTGACCGCACCCGCGGTGGCCTTGACGGTGCCCTGGGCGCTGACCGCGGTGGACCAGGCCGGGAACCCCATCTCCCGCAGCTCGGCCACGTCCCGCACGCCGGTGCCGAGGACGACACCGCGCACCCCCCTGCGGGCCAGGGCGGTGGCGAACAGCTCACCGAAGAGCCCGTCGGTGGACGGGGAGTTGGTCGCGACCACCAGGACGTCCCCCTCCTGGCACTGCTCGACGGCCACGTGGATCATGAGGTTGTCCCCGGGCCAGCACAGTGCGGTCACGGCCGTGCCGCCGATGCGGGCCCCGGACCAGGCCGGGCGCAGGTCCGGGCCGAGGTAGCCCGTCCGGCCCTGCGCTTCGTGGACGGTGGCGACGCCGAACTCCCCCAGCGCCGAGGCGGTCGCCGGGTCGGCGCGGGGCGGACCGGTGACGACGACGTTCTTCACGCGGGAACTCCTTCTGCTCGTGGGCTCCGGTCCTGCCGGAGGAGTGCGTCCAGCCGCGGGTACACCCGGCGGGCGTTGCCCTCGTAGACCTTCTGCAGGTCCTCGGGCGACAGGCCGTGCGCCTCGACGTAGCGGCGGGTGTCGTCGAAGTGGTGACCCGTGCGCGGGTCGATGCCGCGCACGGCGCCCACCATCTCCGAGCCGAACAGGACGTTGTCCGTGCCGACGACGTCCAGCAGGAGGTCGACGCCGGGCTGGTGGTAGACGCAGGTGTCGAAGAAGACGTTGCCCAGCAACGACTCCTCGACCGCGGGGCGTCCCAGCATGTCGGCCAGGCCGCGGAAGCGGCCCCAGTGGTAGGGCACCGCTCCCCCGCCGTGCGGGATCACGAACCGCAGGGTCGGGAAGTCTCGGAACAGGTCGGCCTGCAGGAACTGCATGAACGCCGTGGTGTCGGCGTTGAGGTAGTGCGACCCGGTGGCGTGGAAGTTGGGGTTCGTCACGGCCGACACGTGCACCATGGCCGGGACGTCGAGCTCGACCATCGCCTCGTACAGCGGGTACCAGCTGCGGTCGGTCAAGGGCGGCGAGGTCCAGTGCCCGCCGCTGGGGTCGGGGTTGAGGTTGCACCCCACGAAACCGAGCTGCTCGACGCACCGCCGCAGCTCGGGCACCGAGTCGGCGATGGGAGCGCCCGGGGACTGCGGCAGCTGGCAGACACCCGTGAACCGCTCGGGGTGGAGCTCCACGACGCGCGCGACGAGGTCGTTGGACACCTCGGTCCAGCGCTGGCTGACCGACTGGTCGCCGACGTGGTGCCCCATGGCCGAGGCGCGCGGCGAGAAGATGGTGCGGTCGATCCCCCGTTCGGCCATCAGCCGGACCTGACTGGCCTCGACCGACTCGCGGATCGCGTCGTCGGAGATCGACGGGTACGCCGGCGGGCGGGTTCCGGCGGCGAAGGCCGCCTGCTGCTCCTCGCGCCAGGACGTGTGGGCGGGTGGAGCCGTCGTGTAGTGCCCGTGGCAGTCGATGATCATGAGATCTCCTCGCGGTACCGGACCGGCCGCGACAGTGCTGAGCACCATCGCTCGTCGCAGCGACGCTAGGCAGCGCCACCTGGATTGTCAACACTCCTGTCGCCAATAATGGCGTCCGTCGCGGTGGATTGTCGACGAAAGCGTTGACCGAAGTGCTGACAGTCCGTAGCGTCAGCCCCTCGAGGACGACGTCGAAGGAGACGGTCGATGACGACAGTGGTGGTCGTGGGGCTCGGCGAGGCAGGGGCCCTGTACGCCCGGGGACTGCGGGACGCCGGCTACTCGGTGAGGGGGTTCGACCCGTTCACCCGGCTCGACGAACCGGGGGTCCGCCAGGAGGACGACCTCGGCGCAGCGCTCGACGGCGCGCAGCTGGTGCTCAGCCTGGTCGGGGCGTCGGCGGCCCGCGCGGTCGGTGAGCAGATCGTCGCCGGTGCACGGCCGGGCACGGTGCTGGCCGACCTCAACACGGCCTCCCCGGCGCTCAAGCAGCAGCTGGGCCGCCTCGCGGCGGAGTCCGGGGTCCGCTTCGCCGACGTCGCGGTGCTCGCCCCGGTCCCCCGGTCCGGGGTCGCCACACCCCTGATGGTGAGCGGCCCGGGCGCCGAGGCCTTCGCGGACCTGATGCGCGACTGCCCCGCACCCGTCGAGGTGATCCCCGGTGATCCGGGAGCGGCCGCGTCCCGCAAGCTCGTCCGCAGCGTCTTCATGAAGGGCCTGGCGGCCGTCGTGCTCGAGAGCGTCACCGCCGCCCGGGCCGCCGGCTGCGAGGACTGGCTGCGCGAGCAGATCGCCACCGAACTCGCCGGCGACCCCCACGCGCTGACCGACCGGCTCCTGGAGGGCTCCCACCGCCACGCCGCCCGCCGGGTGCACGAGGTGGACGACGCCCGCGAGTTCCTCGACAGCATCGGAACCCCGCACTGGACCACGTCGGCGGCCCACGAGTGGCTGTCGTCCCTCGTGGCCGAACCCGCTCGAGGATGAGGGAACCAGCATGAAGATCACCGTGGAGAACCTGACCCTCAGCTACGGCGGGTCGGTGGCCGTCCGCGACCTGGACCTGGAGATCGAGCAGGGTGAGGCCCTGGTCCTGCTCGGCCAGTCCGGCTGCGGCAAGACGAGCACCATGCGGTGCATCGCCGGGCTGGAGACCCCCGACGCCGGCGTCATCCGGGTGGGCGACGAGGTGCTGTTCGACGCCGCGCGCGGCATCGACCGCCCACCGCACCGCCGCAACATCGGCATGGTGTTCCAGTCCTACGCGATCTGGCCGCACATGACGGTGTTCGAGAACGTCGCCTTCCCGCTGCAGATGCAGCGGACCGGCAGGACCGAGGCCCGCCGCCGCGTGCTCGAGACGCTCGAACTCGTCGGCCTGGACGGTTTCGCCGACCGGGGCGCGAGCATGCTGTCCGGCGGGCAGATGCAGCGCGTCGCCCTGGCGCGCAGCCTGGTCATGCAGCCGTCGGTCATGCTGCTGGACGAACCCCTGTCCAACCTCGACGCGCGGCTGCGCCACCGCCTGCGCAGCGACCTGCGGGCGCTGCAGGTGCGTCTGGGCCTGACCTCGGTGTACGTCACGCACGACCAGGAGGAGGCCCTGGCGCTGGCCGACCGGATCGCCGTGATGCAGTTCGGTCGCATCGTGCAGTTCGGGCGGCCCCAGGACCTGTACGCGCGACCGGCCAGCGCGTCCATCGCCGACTTCCTCGGCGTCGGGAACATCCTCCCCGTCGAACCCCTGGGCGGGGACACGGTCCGGGTCACCGGCAGCGGCATCGGGCTCCGCGCCGGCGCACCGGGGGTCGGCGCACCCGGGGCGCGGGACCTGAGGGCGTGCATCCGGGCCGAGGACGTCCTGCTCGGTGAGGAGGTCGTCCACGGGGACGGCCTGAACACCTTCCGGGGCACGGTGGTCTCCGAGGAGTTCCAGGGCGCCACCGCGACCCACCGGATCCGGCTCGACGACGGCTGCGAACTGACGGTCTTCGGCAGCAAGCGCCGCCGCGTGGAACGTGGCGCCGACGGCCTGGTCGACGTCGCCGTCCCCGCCGAGGCGGTCCAGGTCCTGCCGCTCGACGTCGACGACCCCCGGGGCGACCGGGTGGCCGCGTCGCCGGAACCGTCGGCCGCGGTGCAGGTGGCCGGGCGATGAGCACGACCGAAATCCCCCGCCCGGTCCGGGACACCGGGCCGGCGCGCCCCGCACGCGGCGGTGGGCGCGGGGCCCTGAACGCCCGGCGGGCGATCGCCCCAGCGCTGCTGTACGCCCTGCTGGCCGTCCTCATCCTGCTGCCCATCGCCCTGGTGGCGCTGTCGGCGTTCACCTCCACCACACCCCGCCCGGGCGGCATCGGGTTGTCCGGTCTCACCCTGGACAACTTCTCCACCGTGGTCGGCCCGGGCGCCCGCGGGGCCGCGCTGAACTCGCTGGCCGTCGGCGTCGGTGCCTCGGTCCTCGCCCTCGTCATCGGCGGGTTCCTGGCCTTCGTGACCGCCCGCACCAACGTGCGCGGGCGCCGCTTCCTGTACTTCGTCGGGCTGGTCCCGATGTTCCTGCCCTCCTACGTCGGCGCGCTGGCCTGGTCGGTGCTCGGCGGGCCCAACGCGGGACTGGTGAACATCCTGGCCCGCGACCTGGGCCTGCCCACCGGGTTCGACGTCCTCAACGTGCCCGGCCTGGTCTTCGTCCTGGCCATCTACTACGCGCCCTACGCGTTCCTGCTCGTCCACGCCTCGCTGAGCCTGATGAACCCCGACCTGGAGGAGTCGGCCAGGGTCCACGGCGCGGCGCCGTGGACGGTGCTGCGCCGGGTGACCCTCCCGCTCGCGACACCGGCCGTGCTGGGCGCGGCCATCCTCATCTTCGTGCTGACCGTGGAGAACTTCCCCGTCTCGCAGATCATCGGTACCGCGGGCGGCGTCGACACCATCCCCACCTACGTCTACCGCCTGATGAACTCCGCGCCGTCGCGGGGCAACGAGGCCGCCGCGGTCGCCCTGACCCTCGTCGCCGTGGTGGTCGTGGTGACGGTCCTGCAGCGCAAGGTCGTCTCGCGCCGGAACTACACGACGGTGTCGGGCAAGGGCCTGAAGCTGAAGGTCGTCGACCTCGGCCGGTTCCGCACCCCGGCCCTGCTGCTGGGCCTGGTGTACTTCGCCGCCGCGACCGTCCTGCCCCTGCTGGCGCTGCTGTTCGTGACGCTGCACGACAGCCCCTACGTCAGCAGCGTGACCGGCGCCTTCACCCAGGGCGGGCTGAGCCTGGAGGCGCTGACCGAGACGGTGACGAACTCCGTCGTGCACCGGGCCACGGTGAACTCCGTGGTCGTCGCCGTGGCCGCCGCACTGCTCGGGACGCTGCTGGCGTTCGCCGTCTCCTACGTGGTGAACCGCACGAAGCTGCCCGGCCGCGAAGGCCTGGGGCACATCAGCATGCTCCCCCTCGCGGTGCCGTCCATCGTCCTGGGTCTGGGCCTGCTGTGGACCTGGCTGATCCTGCCGGTCCCGGTCTACGGAACCCTGCTGGTGATGGTCATCGCGTTCGTCGCCGCCCAGATGCCGCAGGGGTTCCAGGGAGCCAGCGCCGCCATCCTGCAGGTCCACGCCGAACTCGAGGACAGCGCGGTCATGCACGGGGCGAGCCGGCTGCGAGCCGTCTGGCGCATCACCGTCCCGCTCCTGCGGGTCCCGTTGACCTCGACGTTCCTGCTGCTGCTCATGCTGTCGATGCGTGAACTCACCGTTCCGCTGTTCCTCTTCACCACCGACACCCGGCTGCTGTCGATCGTCATCTTCGACGACCTGGAGAACGGCGTCCTGCAGCGCAGCGCCGCGACCAGCCTGCTGTACTGCCTCGTCATCTTCGTCCTGGCCTACGTGACCCGGCGGTTCGGGTCGCGGGACCGCACGGGCCGCTGAAACCACCCCGCGAACCACCATGACGTCTCAGAGAGGACTCGTCGTGTCCCAGCTCAACCCAGCCCCCCGCAACCTCACCCGGAGGAGCACCCTGGCCCTGGCCACCACCGCGCTGCTGGCGACCGGCGTCGCCGGCTGCTCCGGCGGTGACAGCAGCGGCGCCGCGGCGACGGCCGCCAACGGCGACCTGGTCATCGACGGTGAACTCGTCGCGGCCGCCGACCTCTACGCCGCGGCGCAGGACCAGGGGCGGCTGGTCTTCTACACCGGGGCCAGCGAGCAGTCCGAGAAGCAGGTCGCCGACGCCTTCACCGAAGCCACGGGCATCGAGGTCGAGATCGTCCGGCTGGCTCCCAACAAGCTGTCCGAGCGCATCCTGTCCGAGGTGGCGGCCGACAAGCTCGGCGCCGACGTCATCCGCATCTCCGGTGAGGACCTGGTCGCGGCGATGGCCACCGCGGGCGCCTTCGACCCCGTTGCGCTGACCGACGACATCACCGCCGCCGTCGACACGGCAGCCGTCTACGAGGACGGTCTGTACTACAGCAGCTTCGACCGGGTCTACAGCTTCGGCTACAACAACCAGGTCGTGGACGAGGCCTCGGCCCCGAAGAACTGGGCCGACCTGGTGGACGGTTCGGTGTCCGCCCCGACGGGGACGGTGCAGGTGGGCGCGGGGGGCAGCACGGCGGCCCTGACCCACTTCCAGCTGCAGGTCCTCGGCGAGGACTGGCTGCGGGACTACGCGGCCACCGGGCCGCGGATCTTCGACTCCTCCGCCTCCCTCACCGACGCCCTGGCGCGCGGTGAGATCGGCATCGGCACCATCCCCATCGCCACCGCGTACTCGGCGATCCTCGAGGGCGCACCCCTCACCGTGGCGACGCCCGAGGAGGGCGCCGCCGCCTACCCGTTCTACCTCGCGCAGGGACACGCAGCGGCCAACCCCGAGGCCGCGACCGTGTTCGTCAACTGGCTGATGTCCGGAGCGGGCCAGAAGCTCGCCGCGTCGATCGGTGACTACCCCGTCCACGCCGGCATGCCCGAACCCACGATCGGCGACATCACCCTGCCCGCGGCCGGCAGCGGTTTCGTCCACCGCGCCACGCTGGAGGAGTCCCTGGCCAGCCTCGAACCCGATGCGCAGACCTGGACGACGATCTTCGGCTACACCGGCTGAGTTGGAACCGACGTGGCAGAACTCGTCGCCGACATCCGGTCGCTGGTCCTGCGGGGCGAACTCGTCCCCAACCAGCGGCTGATCGAACACGACCTCGCCGAGCAGTTCGGCGTCTCGCGGGCCGCGGTCCGCGAGGCGTTGGGCCGCCTGGAGGCCGAAGGACTCGTGGAACGCGTGCACAACCGCGGGGCCCGCGTCCGCGCCATCCCCTTCGAGGAGGCGGTGGAGATCGCCGAGGTGCGCCGGGCCCTGGAGGGGTTGTGCGCCGGCAAGGCCGCCGAACTGGTCTCGGAGGAGGAGATCGAGGAACTGCGGGCGATCGGGCAGGGCATGCTCGACGCCGTGGCCGGCGCGGACGTGGCCGGGTACTCGGCGCTGAACCGTGACCTGCACCGCCGGATCCACGAGATCAGCCGCCAGCGGACCGCGCGCTCGATCATCGACAGGATGCGCGGGCAGAGCGTGCGCCACCAGTACCGGCTGGCCATGAAACCCGGGCGGCCCACGGTGTCGGTCGGTGAGCACCTCGCCATCGTCGACGCCATCTGCCGCCGGGATCCGGGGGCGGCCGAGCGCGCGATGCGGGCTCACCTGGACAGCGTCATCGCCGCCATGCACGAGGTCGACGAGGCGGCTCGCGAGGGGGCGCTCGAGACGGCCGCCCGGTGAGGAGTTTCCCGTGAGGCCCGTCCTCCCGGTCTCGCTGCTCGCCCACTCCGTGCTCCTGCAGGCGCTGAGCTACGCGCTGCGGCCGGCGGTCTCGTACGACGTCCTGCACCTGGACGCGGGATCGTCCTGGCTGGGCGTGGTGGCGGCGGCCTTCGCGCTGCCGCCCCTGCTCACCGCGCTGTTCGCGGGGAACCTCAACGACCGGCTGGGAGAGCGGACCAGTCTGCTGCTGGGCTCGGTCGCCTGCCTGCTGGCGACCTCGGTGTGCCTGCTGGCCGGGCGCACCCTCGTCGGGCTGATCAGCGGATCGGTGCTGCTCGGCCTGGGCATGCTCTTCGCCATCGTCGGCCAGCAGGCCTGGGTGATGCGGGCAGCCGGCGCCGGACGGCTGGACTCCTCCTTCGGCCTCTACACGCTGGCGACGTCCAGCGGTCAGCTGCTGGGACCGCTCGCGCTGCTGCTGCCGGGGGCCGGGTCGGCGGACTCGGCGTCGTTGCCCGTCGTCGGCCCGGTCCTGCTGGTGGCCTCCCTGGTCTGCGTGGGGCTCGCCGCGGCCGTGCCGGCAGCCGACGGGCGGGCGGCCCGGGACGTCCCGGCCGAGGAGGAGGCACCGGCCCGACCGGGGGAACTCCTGCGTCGTCGCGGTGTGCTGCGGGCGCTGGCGACCAGCAGTCTGGTGCTGGCCTCCCTCGACGTCACGGTGGCCTACCTGCCGCTGCTCGCGCAGGAGCGGGGCCTGTCCCCGGCGTGGACGGCCGGGCTGATGGTGGCCCGGGGCGGGGCGACGATGGTGTCGCGCCTGGGTCTGTCGGCACTCACCGGTGCCCTGGGGCGCCGGCGGGTGCTGGTGGCGGGCAGCGGGTTCGCGGCACTCGGCCTGGGAACCCTGGCGCTGCCGGCGCCTGCGGCGGTGCTGCTGGTGTCCGTGCTGGTCTACGGCCTCGCCGCGGGAACCGTGCAGCCGCTGACGATGTCCTGGATGACGCTCATCACCTCCCCCCGGCAACGGGGGGTGACGGCCTCCCTGCGCCTGGTCGGCAACCGGGTGGGCCAGACGCTGGTTCCCCTGGTGGTCGGTGCGGTCTCCACCGGCGGCGGTGCCGCGGTCGCCTTCGCGGCGACGGGTTCGAGCCTGGTGCTGTCGGCCTGGTGCGCGCGAGCGGCGCCGGAGGGCGATGCCCGGTCCGCGCGGTGACCGGTCCCGGCGCCCGGTCGCCGCCTCACCACGACTCAGCGACCGCACAGCGAGCGCACCGGGGCCGCTCTGGCGGCGCTCGTACGTTCCTCACCATGACCGAGACCAGCGCCTCGCCCGAACACCTCACCAGCCGTCGCGGCCTCTTCGGCCTGGCCGGAACGATCGCCCTCGTCGGTGGACTCGCGGCCTGCGGTGACTCCGCGACCGCCAGTTCCACCGGCACGAGTTCCACCTCGGCAGCGGCCGGCACCTCCTCGGACAGCCTGGTGTCGCTGGCGGAGGCCTTCGCGGCGACGTTGTCCGACGAGCAGCAGTCGGCCCTGTACCAGGACTACACCTTCGACAACGCGCAGAACTGGTCCAACTTCCCCAACGCCCTGCTGGCCGGCACGGTCTCCGTCGGGGGAACCGCGTCGGCCGACGGTTCGACCGCGCCGAGCGGCGACCTCCCCTCCGGCGCCGCACCCACCGCCGACGGCACCGGAACCGCCCCGAGCGGCGGGCCGGGCGGCAGCAACAGCACGGGCCGTGTCGGCGTCCAGACCGACACCCTCAGCGACGAGCAGTGGACCGCGTTCAAGGCCTTGATGGCGGCGGCCACCGGCACCGGGGAGAACGAGGGCTGGGACGAGATCCAGCAGATCCTCAACGCCGACGACTACCTCGCCTCCATCGACTCCGGCGGTGGGTACGGCAGCGGGAACTACTTCATCGCCTTCCTCGGCACCCCCTCGACGAGCGGGACCTGGGAACTGCAGTTCGGCGGCCACCACCTCGCGTTCGCCAACACGTACACCGACGGCGCCCTCGCCGGAGCCACGCCGTCGTTCCGCGGACTCGAACCGGTCGCGGCCTTCGACTACGACGGCCGGACGAACGCGCCCCTGGCCCAGGAGGTCGCCGCCTTCACCGCCGTCCTGGCCGCGCTGGACTCCGACCAGCTGGCCGCCGCGACGGTCACCACCAGCGACCTCGTCCTCGGCCCGGGCCAGGACTGGGCGTTCCCCGACACCTACGAAGGCACCCCGGTCGCCGACATGACCGACGCCCAGAAGTCGCTGGTCCTGGCTGCCGTCACCACCTACGTGGCCGACGTCTCCAGCGCCGACGCCACCACGATCCTGTCCCGCTACGAGTCCGAACTCGACCAGACGTACGTCTGCTGCTCGGGCACGGGGCAGTTCACCGCCCGCGGCGACTACATCCGCATCGACGGCCCGTCGGTGTGGATCGAGCTGGCGATGCAGCCGGGCCTGGTCTTCCCCGACACCCCGCACATCCACTCGGTGTGGCGCGACCGGAACACCGACTACGGCGGGCTCACCGGCTGACGGTCCTGCGCAGCGCCGACGAGAAGCGCTTCCGGCGGGCGCCGACTCGCTCCTCCGAGTGAAATCACTCACCGTGGTTAGATGACCACCATGGGTATCATCCAGGAGAAGCAGCTGCTCCGGCTTCCCGCGGTCGGGATGGCCGCCGCGCTCGTCTTCACCCTGACCAGTTGCGGCACCGACGACGAGAACTCCGAGTCGAGTTCCTCCTCGTCGACCTCCAGCTCCTCGGCCACCGCCACGGCCGGCAGCGCGGAGGTGGTCGCGGCGGCCGAGGCGTTCGCCGCCACCCTGGACGACGACCAGCGCGAAGCCCTCAACCAGGACTACACCTTCGCCAACGCCTCCAACTGGTCCAACTTCCCCAACGCCCTGCTGACCGGCATGGGCACCGGAGGCGGCGGCGGGGGCACACCGCCCAGCGGCGGCACGCCACCCAGCGGGGACACGACGGGAATGCCCACCGGGGCAGCCCCCAGCGCGGGCGCCGCACCGGGCGGCTCGAGCTCCAGCACCGGTCGCGTCGGCCTGCAGACCGACTCCCTGACCGACGAGCAGTGGACCGCGCTGGAAACCCTGCTCGCCGCCGCCACCGGATCGGGCGAGAACGAGGGCTACGACGAGATCGTTCAGCACCTGGCGGCCGACGACTACCTCGCCGACAACGGCGGCGGCGACGACTACGGGCGGGGCAACTTCTTCGTCGCCTTCCTCGGAACCCCCGCCGACACCGGCACCTGGGAACTGCAGTTCGGTGGGCACCACCTCGCCGTCGCCAACACCTACACCGACGGCGCACTGGCCGGGGCGACCCCGTCCTTCCGCGGCATCGAACCGATGAGCACGGTCACCGTGGACGACGAGACCGTCCAGCCCGAACAGCAGGAACGGGCCGCCTTCGCCGCCGTCCTGGCCTCCCTGGACGAGACGCAGAGGAGCGCCGCGACGCTGTCGCAGTCCTTCGGCGACATCCTGCTCGGCCCCGGCACCGACTGGGCCTTCCCCGAGACGTCCGAGGGCGTGAAGGGTTCGGACCTGACCGACGACCAGAAGTCGCTGGTCCTGGCTGCCGTCAACACCTACGTCGGCGACATCGCCGACGCCGACGCCGCCACCGTCCTGGCGGGGTACGAGAGCGAACTCGACGACACCTACGTCTCCTTCGCCGGCACCGGGAACATGACCGACATCGGCGACTACGTCCGCATCGACGGCCCCTCGGTCTGGATCGAGTTCTCCCTGCAGAACGGCGTCGTCCTCGAAGGCGCCCACCCGCACGCGGTGTGGCGCGACAAGACCACCGACTACGCCGGCCTGACGGGCTGACATGACCACGACGCGTCACGACCCGAGCGTCCCGCTGCGCGCCCGGTCGATCGCCGGGCCGGGTGAGCCGCCGCCCGGTACCCCTCCGGGCCGATCCCGCCCGGCCGGCGGCCGGCCCGTGCGGCACCGGACGGACGGCCGTCCGCGAACCCTGCGGCAGCGGTTGGGCGTCGCGGCGCTCGCCGTCGTCGGTGCCGCCCTGGCCGTCCTGGCCACGGCGGCGCCGGCCTCGGCCCACGTGGTGCCCTCGACCGTCATCGCCCTCGACGTCCAGGCCGACCACGTCACCGCACGGCTGACCCTGCCGACCGCTGACCTGATCACCGCCTCCGGTGTCGAGGTCCCCACGAGCGGTGCGGTGCCGGCGCAGACCGCGCAGGAGATCACCGACTACCTCCAGCAGCACTTCACCGTCAGCACCGGAACGGGCCCCGAGGCCGACCTCTGGACCGTCGAGGTCGGCGACGTCGCCCTGACCCGGACCGAGCAGTGGGGAACCGGCGGGTTCCCCGCGGTGACCGCCACCGCCACCCTGACCCCCGAGGCCGCCGAGGACGTGCGGACCTTCACGCTGGACTTCGACGCGATCGTGCACCAGGTCGTCACCGCCGACGTCTTCGTCCTGCTCACCGGCGACGCCACGGGAGACGCCACGGGGGACGTCGAGGTCAGCGGAGGGAGTGCGAACCGGAGCGGGCAGGCCCGGGAGCAGGCCGCCCAGTTCGAGCGGAGCGGCGACTCCGGCGGGCAGGTGCGCACCCTGGGCACCATCAAGACCGACACCGTCACCGGTACGGTTCCGGCCCTGACGGTGGACCTCGACGACAGCGGCGCCGGCCAGGGTTTCCTCGGGATGCTCACCGTGGGCATCTCTCACATCGCCGAAGGCACCGACCACCAGTTGTTCCTGCTCACCCTGCTGCTGCCGGCGCCCCTGCTCGCCTCCGCAGCCGCCGCCGGTGCCGCCGCCGGGACCGGACGGCGCTGGCGCGAGGTCGCGCGTCCGGGCCACGCGGTGCGGCGCATCACGACGATCACCCTCGCCTTCACGGTCGGGCACTCGCTGACCCTCGCCCTGGGGGCGGTCGGCCTGCCCGTTCCGCAGCAGCCCGTCGAGGCCCTCATCGCGGTCAGCATCCTCGTCGCCGCCGCGCACGCCGTGCGACCGCTGTTCCCCGGCCGGGAGGCGTTCGTCGCGGGGTTCTTCGGCCTCGTCCACGGCATGGCGTTCTCCACGACGCTGTCGGAGCTGCAGCTGTCCGGCGGCCAGCTGGCCTGGAGTCTGCTCGGTTTCAACGTCGGCATCGAGATCATGCAGCTCGTCGTGGTGCTGCTGGTGCTGCCGCCGCTCATCGTGCTGGCCCGCACGCCGATCTACCCGCCGCTGCGGGTGGGCGCCGCCGCCGTGACCGCTCTGGCCGCCACCGGCTGGCTGATCGACCGGATCGGGTACCCCACCCCGCTCGGCGCGGCGGCCGACAACCTCGGCGCGGCGTCGCCGTGGATCGTCGCGGCCCTGTGGATCGCCGCAGCCGTCGTCGCGGCGAGGTTCCTGACCAGGAGGACCCGTCCGGCGCAGGACGCGCAGGTGAGTGTTCTCGACACACCCTCGAAGAGCGGCACCGGCTGAACCCTCGAGCCGCGGTGACACTCCCGGCCTTGTCCGGCCACCGGGAAGCGCCCTAACTTTCCGACTACGGAGAGTAGGCTTCAGTCAACTCCCCGCACCCACTGGGCGGCCGGCGTCTCCCTCCCCGACGGCCGCGGCCGACGCCGGCCCTGTTGAAGAGGTACTCCTGTGGACAGTTCGAGTTCGCGCACGAAGAAGTCGCTCCGCCTCGGCGCCGGTGTCGCGGTCCTGGTCGGGCTCACCACCGTGGGCGCTCCCAGTTCCTCCGCCGACTCCAGCTTCGACCCCAGCGCCGCGCAGGCCCGCATCGCCGGGGCCGACCGGTACGCCACCGCCGCAGCGATCGCGCTGAGCACCTGGGACGCGGCCGACACCGTCGTCGTGGCCAACGGCGAGAGCAACGGCATCGACGCCATCTCCGCCTCCTACCTCGCCGGTGCCGTGAACGCGCCCATCCTGCTCACCCAGGCCGGGACGGTTCCCGCGGCGACGGCCGAGGCCCTCGCCGCGCTCGACCCCTCCGAGGTCGTCGTCGTCGGCGGGGAGTCGTCGGTCTCGGCGAGCACCTACGCGACGCTGACCGCCGGGCGCAGCGGCGACCGGATCGCCGGCACCGACCGCTTCGACACCGCCGCCCGGATCGCGCAGGCCGCGGCCGACGCGTCCTCGGCGCCGGCGACGTCGGTGTTCATCGCCCGCGGCGACGTCTACGGCAACCAGGTCGCCGCCGACGCCCTGGCGGTCTCACCGGTGGCCTACCGTGCCGGCGTCCCGGTGCTGCTCACCGGCGCCGACGGGCTGTCCGCCTCGACCGCCGCCGCGCTCAGCGCCCTGCAGCCGACGTCGGTGGTCGTCCTCGGGGGCGAGAACTCGGTCAGCGCCGCGATCGCCGGCCAGGCGGCCGCCGCGGCCGGGGTCGACTCGACCACCCGACTGCAGGGCGCGGACCGCACCGAGACGGCCGCTGCCATCGCCGAGTCCGGGATCGCCGCCGACGCCGGGTTCCTCGACACCGGCGTCGGGCTCGCCAACGGCTACCGCATCGACGCCCTGGCTGCCGGCCCGGCCGCCGGTGAGGCCGGGTTCCCGCTGCTGCTGACCGGATCGGCCACCACGCTCGGCGCAGGTACCGAGAGGTACCTGCAGGAGAACGCCGCAACCCTGACCACCGCGCAGGTCTACGGCGGAACCGCCTCCGTGGCGAACAGCGCCACCCGCGCCGCCGCCGTCGCCGGCGGCAACGACGACCCGGCCGGTGCCAGCGACGTCGTCACCCTGGCGGAGGCGTTCGCCGCGGCGCTGACCGACGACCAGAAGACCGCGCTGTACCAGGAGTACACGTTCGCCAACGCCTCGAACTGGTCGAACCTGCCCAACGACCTGCTCGGCGGCGGAGGCGGTGGCGGTGGCACTCCCCCCACCGGCGGAACCGCCCCGACCGGCGCGCCCACCGGCGGTACCCCTCCGACGGGTGCACCGACGAGCGGGGCCACCGCCACCGCCACCGCCACCGGCACGGCGACCGAGGCCCCCACGGGAACCGCGACGGGGACCGCTCCCGGAGGTGGTGGCACCAGTTCCGGGCGCGTCGGCCTGCAGACCGACTCCCTGACCGACGAGCAGTGGACCGCGCTGGAAACCCTGCTCGCCGCCGCCACCGGATCGGGCGAGAACGAGGGCTACGACGAGATCGTTCAGCACCTGGCGGCCGACGACTACCTCGCCGACAACGGCGGCGGCGACAGCTACGGGCGGGGCAACTTCTTCGTCGCCTTCCTCGGAACCCCCGCCGACACCGGCACCTGGGAACTGCAGTTCGGCGGGCACCACCTCGCCGTCGCCAACACCTACACCGACGGTGCGCTGGCCGGGGCGACCCCGTCCTTCCGCGGCATCGAACCGATGACCACGGTCACCCTGGACGGGGTGACCGTGGACGCCGAACAGCAGGAGCGGGCCGCGTTCGCGGCGGTGCTCGCCTCCCTGGACGAGACGCAGAAGAACACCGCGAGGTTGTCGCAGTCCTTCAACGACATCGTCCTCGGCCCCGGCAGCGACTGGGCGTTCCCCGAGACCGCCTCCGGCGTCAAGGGATCCGATCTCGACGACACCCAACGCGCGCTCGTCCTGGCCGCCATCGGCAAGTACGTGGGCGACATCGCCGACGCCGACGCCGCCACCGTCCTGGCGGGGTACGAGAGCGAACTCGACGACACCTACGTCTCGTACGCCGGCACCGGGAACATGACCGACATCGGCGACTACGTCCGCATCGACGGCCCCTCGGTCTGGATCGAGTTCTCCCTGCAGAACGGCGTCGTCCTCGAAGGCGCCCACCCGCACGCGGTGTGGCGCGACAAGACCACCGACTACGGCGGCCAGACCTCCTGACGCCGCAGGGGCGGCGGCGGCACCGTCGGCGACGGGCCGCCCCGCCCCTCCGGTCGTGCGGCGAGCGCCGGCGCCGGCACCTGCGCCACCAGCAGTTCGACTCCTCATGGGCGTGACACAGGAAACGGACAAGAAGCCTCTCTAGCGTGGTGGTCATGACGGAGATCGACACGACCCCCGCCCCGACGAGGCGCCGGCCGCTGCGAGCGCGGGCCACCTGGATGGCGGCCATGCTGCTGGCCGGCGGCCTGGCCCTCACCGGCTGCAGCACGACCACGGACGCGTCCGCGACGAGTTCCACGGCGACCAGTTCCACGTCGAGCTCGATCACGGACGCCGCGACGACCTCGACCACCGACGCCACCACGACGGCCGGGACGATCAGCGACACCGCCGCCGCCGCCGAGGCCTTCCTCGCCACGCTCAGCGACGAACAGCGCGAGACGGTGCTGTACGACTACGACGACGAGACCAAGACCACCTCCTGGTCCAACTTCCCCGTCACGTTCGTCGAACGCGCCGGCCTGAACCTCACCGACCTCACCGAAGAACAGCAGACCGCCGCCCTGGCCGTCCTGCAGGCGTTGCTCAGCGACGAGGCCTACGAGACCGTCACGGGCATCATGGGCGGTGACGAGTACCTGCACGAGAACTCCGACTCCACCGAGGAGAGCCTGGGCCAGTACTACATCGCCTTCTTCGGCGACCCGTCCACCACGAGCGCCTTCGAGGTGCAGTTCGGCGGTCACCACCTGGGCATCAACGCCACGCTCGACGGCACCGCCGACGCCATCACGTTCGCCCCGACCCACCTCGGGGTGCAGCCGGCTGTCTACACCGACGAGGACGGCAACGAGGTGCAGCCGTTCGACGGCATCTACACCGACGCCTTCGCGTTCTTCGACAGCCTGACCGCCGAGCAGCAGGCGACCTTGACCTCCGGTGACGTCAGCTCCTGCGCGCCCGGTGACACGTGCGAGTTCTCCACGGGCGCTGGCCTGACCGGTGCGGACCTGACCGACGAGCAGAAGCAGTTGCTGCTCGAGCTCATCGCCAACTGGGCGGGCATGGCCGACGAGGAGAGCAGCGCGACGACCCTGGCCGAGATCGAGGCCACCCTCGACACGACGGTCGTGGCCTGGTCGGGCGAGACGACGTACGACATGAGCACCGGCGACGGGATCTCGTTCTCCATCTCCGGGTCGAACGTGTACGTCTCGTTCCAGGCGCAGGGCGGATCGGCCGGAGCCGACGTCGAAGGCGTCACCACCAGCGGCTGGGGTCACGTCCACACGATCTACCGCGACCCGACGAACGACTACGCCGGCAGCGCGACGCAGCAGGAAGCGTCCGGGATGGGCGGCGGGGGCGCACCGGGCGGCGAGGCACCCGGCGGTGGAACTCCTCCCTCGGGCGCTCCCTCCTTCGGGTGACGCGGGGGAACGGGGAACCCGTGCCCGCGGACGTGACCGGCTACCGCCGGGGTAGCCGGTCCCCCGGTCCGTGCGGCCCGCACGCCCCGACGCGAGTCACGTCCAGGGACGGGTGCTGGCGAACCACCCCTCGTCCGGGGCGTGGCCGACCCGGTTCCGGCTGAACGGACGGGACCAGCTCGACTCGGGGGCCGCTGCTCCCGCGGGTGACGCGGCGGCCGCGCTGGTGCGCCGCCGCGTCAGCAGCAGGGTCAGCACCGCGGCGACCTCCTCGGGGCTGGCCCGACCCCGCACCACCCGCACCGGAACCATCACCGCGCGCCGGTCACGTGCCGCCGCACGGGAGCCGGGACACGTTTCGTCCGCAACCAGGACAACCCGCGCCGCACCGCTCCTGCCGTCGCGTCCGGCTCGACGACCTCGTCGAGCAGTCCGGCCGCCACCGCCTGCTGCGCGTCGACGGTCCCGTCGCCGAAACTGGCCTGCGGCCAGCCCAGCACGAGGTCGGCGCCCAGCGCCCGGGCGCCCAGGACGCTGCCGGCCAGGCCGTGGGCGCGGCCGGTCACGACGGTGACGAGCGGCACGGACGCGGCCGCGTACACCTGCCCCAGACCGGCCAGGTCGCGCACCTGCCCGGAACGTTCCGCGGTCACGTCCGGAAGAACCCCGGGGGTGTCGACCACGGTGACGACGGGAAGCCCGAAGGCGTCGCAGAACCGGACGAAACGCGCGGCCTTCACCGCCGCCTGCGGGGTCAGCGCACCGGAGTCCGTCTCGGAGGCCGTCGCGACGACACCGACGACATCGCCACCGGTGCGGCCCAGTCCGCAGCGGACGTTCGCGGCGTACCCGGGTTGCAGCTCGAGGAACCGGGCACCGTCGAGGAGGGCCCGCAGGCCGGTACCGCCGGTGGGGGCGGCGGCCGGCACCGGCCGGGGGCGGGAGAGGTTGTTGGCCGGCAGCAGGCCGAGCAGTTCCCGCACCCGCTCCAGCGCCGCCGCCCGGTCGGGGACGCTCAGGTGGGCGGTGCCGTTGTCCCGCAGGACGGCCGCGGCCCCGAGGTCGTCCGCGCTCACGAGTTCCCCGGTGGCCGCGGCGACGTCGAAGGGGTGCACGGTGCGCAGGTGGGCCTCGTCCTCGGCGACGACGACGAGGTCCGCGGCCGCGGCGACGGCGGCCCACGGGCCGAGGCACGGGCCCACCACGACCGCGATCTGCGGCACGATCCCCGAGGCGTGCGTCATGCGCCGCAGGAGCGCGGACCCGGCGGTGACGTCCTGGCCCGTCGGCGGCACCGACCCGTCACCGGCACCCCCGTCCACCCCCAGCACCAGCACCAGCGGCCGTCCACCCGAGGAGGCCAGGTCGACGACCCGGCCGACCGCCTCCCCGACGGCCGAGACGGGAACCTCGGCCGGTACGACGGCCAGGGCGATCTCCTGGCCGTCGACGGAGCCCAGGCCCGCCCACGCCCCGCGGGACGCACCGGCGACGGCGGTGGCACTCCCCTCGTCCAGCAGCGCGGCTGCGGTGTCGGCGACCGGTGCGGTGACCGTCACGTCGTCCCCCCTCACTCTTCGATCCGGCAGATCACGGCACCCGGTGTGAGTGCACCGCCCGTGTCGACGGACAGCCCGGCGATCCGCCCCGCGCGGTGCGCGGTGACGGGCTGCTCCATCTTCATGGCCTCCATGACCAGGACCAGGTCACCGGCCGCCACGGTCTGCCCGTCGCGGACGGCGACGCTGACCACCGAACCGGGCATCGGCGCCAGCAGCGCCTCCGGCCCCGTGACCGGGACCGCGCCGGTGGGCGCGGCAGCGGGTGCGGTGACGGGTGCGGTGGCGGGTGCGGCGGCGGGGGTCAGCAGGTCGGCCGGCAGCGCGATCTCGACGCGGCGACCGTCGATCTCGACGACCACGGTCTCGGTCGCGACCGGCCCCGCCGCCGGGGACGGCACGGCGACCGGCGCATCGGGTGCGCTCAGCCGGTCGAGCGGGAACTCGGTCTCGATCCACCGGGTGTGCACCGTGAACTGCTCGGCGCAGGCCGCCGCGAACGCCGGCTGCTCCACGACGAGCCGGTGGAACGGCAGGACGGTGGCCACGCCCTCGACGGTGAACTCGGCCAGCGCCCGACGGGCACGTTCCAGCGCCTGGGTGCGGTCGCGGCCGGTGACGACGAGCTTGGCCAGGAGGGAGTCGAAGTCGCCCGAGACCTCCCCGCCGGTCTCGACCCCGGCGTCCACCCGGACGCCGGGCCCGCTGGGGACCGCGAAACGGGTGACGGTGCCCGGTGCGGGGAGGAAACCGCGGGCGGGGTCCTCACCGTTGATCCGGAACTCGAACGAGTGGCCGCGCGACTCGACGCTGTCGTACCCCAGGGGCTCGCCGGCGGCGATGCGGAACTGCTCACGGACCAGGTCGATCCCGGTGATCTCCTCGGTCACCGGGTGCTCCACCTGCAGCCGCGTGTTGACCTCCAGGAAGCTCACCGTGCCGTCCGCACCGACGAGGAACTCGCACGTCCCGGCGCCGACGTACCCGGCCTCGCGCAGGATGGCCCGCGACGCCCGGTCCAGTTCGGCCCGCTGCTCGTCGGTGAGGAACGGGGCGGGGGCCTCCTCGACGAGCTTCTGGTGCCGGCGCTGCAGCGAGCAGTCCCGGGTCGAGACGACGACGACCCCGCCGTGCCGGTCGGCCAGGCACTGGGTCTCGACGTGGCGCGGCCGGTCGAGGTAGCGCTCGACGAAGCACTCCCCGCGCCCGAACGCCGCCACCGCCTCCCGGACGGCCGAGGCGTACAGCTCGGCCACCTCGTCGCGGGTGCGCGCCACCTTCAGGCCGCGTCCACCGCCGCCGAAGGCCGCCTTGATGGCGATCGGCAGACCGTGCTCGTCGGCGAAGGCCAGGACCTCCTCCGGGCCGGAGACCGGGTCGGGCGTCCCGGCCACCAGCGGAGCACCGGCCCGGGCCGCGATGTGCCGCGCGGACACCTTGTCCCCCAGCGCCTCGATGGCCGCGGGGGGCGGGCCGACCCACACCAGGCCGGCCTCGATCACGGCGCGGGCGAAGTCGGCGTTCTCCGACAGGAACCCGTAGCCGGGGTGCACCGCGTCGGCACCGGACCGCACCGCGACGTCCAGCAGCTTGGCGACGTCGAGGTACGTCTGCGCGGCCGTCCGGCCGCGCAGCGCGTGGGCCTCGTCGGCCAGGCGGACGTGCAGTGCGTCGCGGTCCCCGTCGGCGTACACGGCCACGGACTCCAGCCCGGCGTCGCGGCAGGCCCGGACCACCCGGACGGCGATCTCGCCGCGGTTGGCGACGAGCACCTTCTTCAGTTGTCGTGCGTCGGGGGTCACGGGAACAGCCACTCCACTCAGGACTTCCGGATCAGGACGTTCGGGTCAGGACGCGGTGATGCGCGCGTAGTCGATGGTGCTGTCCGTACGGTACGCGTACCCGGTCAGCGAACTCGTGAACACCATCGACGGCTGGATCATCACCAGCGCCGTCTCCGGGGCCTGGGACATCACGTAGCGCGTGATCTCGTTCCACTTCTCCCCCGCCTCCTCGCTCAGCGGGTCCGCGATCGCGCGCCCCTCGTCGACGAGGCGGTAGAACTCCGGGTCCTCCCAGCGCGGGACGTTGCCGGTGTTGTTGTTCGGCAGGAACCACGAGGCCGTCGAGTACACCGGCGACTGCGTCTGCGCCCGGGTGCGGTACAGCAGCGCCTGGAACGTCCCGCCGGAGCGGCCCTGCGCGAAGGCGGCCGACTGCTCCTGCTGGACGGTGACCGCGAAGCCGGCGCTCTCGGCGTAGGACTTGATGAGCACCGCGGTGTCGACGGCGTCGGGGACGTTGTTCGCGACGCTCAGCGTGAAGGCCACCGGCTCGGTGTAGCCGGCGTCGGACAGGATCTGCTGCGCCTTCTCCGGGTCGTAGGAGTACTTCTCGATGCCGTCCAGCGTGTAGCCCTCGGTCTGCGGGTTGATCAGGCCCTGCGCCTCGACCGCGCGGCCGGAGTAGACCTGCTTGACGATCTCCGAGTACGGCACCGCCCAGACGAGCGCCTGCCGGACGGCGACGTCGTCGAAGGGCGCCTTGTTGGTGACCGCCGCCAGGTCGAGGAACTCGATGGGGTGCTCGAAGGTCGGCGCCGTGAAACCCTCCATGTCCAGGAACAACGCCTGGTCGGCCGGCCGCAGCTGCTCGGCGAACTGGATGTCGCCGGACTGCAGCATGGACACCCGGGTGCCGGGGTCGGTGACCTGCTTGATGACGACGCGCTTGACCTCGGGTTCACCGAAGACGTAGTTCGGGTTGGCCACCAGCACCAGCTCGGTGTTCGGCGTCATCGACTCGACGGTGTACGCCCCGTAGCCCCAGCCGGAGTTGACCTTCGACCAGGCCGTGGCGTACGGGTCGTCGGGGGTGGCGTTGGCCTTGAGCACCGTCGAGTCGTAGATGCGGCCGTAGAGGTTGGCGAGGACACCCAGGAGGGTGAACCCGTCCGACGGCTGCTTGACCGTGAAGGACACGTGGAAGTCGTCCACCCGCCGGATCTGCGACAAGCCCTCGAAGTACGGGCTGAGCACCCCCGGCGTCGGGGAGGTGGGCACGTTGTACTTGCGCTCGAACGACCACATGACGTCGTCGGCGGTGAAGGGGTTGCCCGCCTGGCTCAGCACGTCCTGGCGCAGGTTGAACGTGTAGGTGAGGCCGTCGTCGCTGACGGTGTAGGGGTTCTCCTCCTCGCACAGGACGCCCTCGAAGTTGGCGTAGTCCTGCGTCTGCAGTCCCTGGTCACCGGTGTCGACGTAGGGGTTGCGGATGAGGTTGGCCTGGGTGTTCTGGTTGGTCTCGAAGTTCTCGTTCGTGTACACCCCGCCCGCGTCCCAGTCGTAGGACGAGGCGATGGCCGACGCCGCGACGGTGATGGTCTCCGGGGTGGCGCCCGACCCGCCGGTCGAGCTGCCGGACGCCTCGTCCTGGCCGGCGTCGACACAACCGGTGAGGGCGATGGCCAGCGAGCTGCCACCGGCGAGCAGGGTGAAGTCACGTCGCTTCATGAGCGTCCAATCAGAGGTGGGGGTCCGGACGGGGGCGGAGCGGAGGTCAGTCGACGAGGGCGCGCAGCGACCGGCTGAAGGCGCCGGCCGCGACGACGGTGAGGCACAGGGCGAGGGCGGGGAAGATGGCCCCCCACCAGCGCCCGAGCATGAGGTCGGACAGGCTGGTGGAGATCATCGATCCCCACTCCGGGGTCGGCGGCTGCAGGCCGACGCCCAGGAACCCCAGGCTGGCGAGGATGACGATGGAGTTCCCGAAGACCAGGGAGGAGTTGACCAGCGCCGGCTGGCAGGAGTTCGGCAGCACGTGCCGGAACAGGATCCGCCACTCCCCCTGGCCGGCCATGAGCGCCGCGTCGAGGTAGGCGTCGTTGCGCACCTTGAGCACCTCGACGCGGGTGAGCCGGAACTGGTTCTGCATGAGGACGAAGGTCAGGGCGATGCTCAGCGTGACCGCGTTGGCGCCGAACAGGCCCACGATGACGACCCCGAAGATGATCGACGGGATCGCGTCGACCAGGTCGACGCCACGGGTCGTCGTCCGCGCCAGCCAGCCGAAGAACCCGCCGCGGCTCTCGCGCATGCCGATGACGATGCCGAGGGCCAGCCCGCTGACCGTCGAGGCGACGGTCACCAGCAGGGCCACGAGCATGTCGATGCGGAACGCGGCGACGGTGCGGGAGAAGATGTCGAACCCGACGGAGTCGGTGCCGAACCAGTAGGTGCCGTCCGGCGCCTGCCGCGCGTCGCCGACGGCCTGCTGCGGGTCGAACGTCTCGATCAGCGGGGACAGCACCGTGACCAGGACGACGAGCACGGCCGGGACCATCGGCAGCAGCGCACGCACCGGGACACGGCGCCGGCGGGGTGCGGCCACCGCCGCCGGCGCCGCGGTGGCGGACGGGGTGTTGACGTCGAGGGTCACTGGCTGACCGCCTCTCCGGGACGACGACGGGGGTCGAGCAGCATGTTCACCACGTCGACCACGAGGAAGATCACCAGGCAGATGCCGGCGATGACGATGAGGAAGCCCTGCAGGGCCACGAAGTCGCTGGTGTTGACGGCGTCGACCGCGAACTGGCCGACACCGCCGAAGCTGAACAGCTGCTCCAGGACGACGACACCGCCGATGAGGCCACCGAGCAGGCCGGCGAACATGACGACCGCGCTGGACACCGCGCGACGGAAGATGCTGCGGTACACCGCCCAGCGGTTGGCGCCGGAGGCGATGCGGAACAACGTCGCCGCGGACTTCGCCGCGTCGTCGAGACCGACGACGAGCTGGCCGAAGATGTAGGGGGTGTAGCAGACCACGATGACCGCGATCGGCAGGACGTAGTGGAGCACGATCTGCCACAGCGCGGCCCAGGAACCGGTCGCCACGGCGTCGAGGATCGGGAAACCGCTCCAGACGGGCAGTTCCACGCCACCGCCGGTGCGTCCCAGCGGGGAGGGCAGCCACTTCAGCAGGACGAAGAAGACGAAGATGCCGACGACCGCGAGGGCGAAGGGCGGCACGGCGCCGGCCGTGTGGCTGTAGGCGCGGACCACGCGCTGGACGAGCCGGTTCGGCACCGTCAGCAGGACGAAACCCAGGACGAGGGACAGCAGCGCCGCCCCGACGAGACCGACCAGCACCAGTTCCAGGGTGCCCGGCAGACGGTCGAGGATGTCCGACAGGACCGGCCGGCCGGAGATGATCGACGTCCCGAGGTCACCCCGGACGAAACCGGCCCAGAAGGTCGCCAGCTGGTTCCAGATCGACCCGCCCAGCCCCATCGCCTCGGCCGCCTGGTCGTACTGCTCCTGGGTGTACCCGTTCGCCGCCTCCAGGGTGACCGCGACGGGGTCGCCGGGGACGACCCGGACCAGGAAGAACGCCAGGGTGGCGAAGATGGCGATGTGCAGCGGCAGGGCGAGGGTGCGCAGGATCCACCAGCGGTTCTCGCGGTAGAAGCGGTTCACGTCAGGCTCCCGTGGCTCGGTAGGCGTCGAGCAGGTCGCGGGTGTAGGCAGCCTGCGGGTCGGTGACGACCTGACCGGTGCGACCGCGTTCGACGACCTGGCCGTGACGCATGATCATGAGTTCGTCGGCGATGAACGCCGTGGCGGGCAGCCCGTGCGAGACGAACGCCAGGCCGATGTCGTGCTCCTCGACGTACTCCTTCACGAGGTTCAGCACCGCACCCTGCACCGAGACGTCGAGCGCGGAGACGACCTCGTCGCACAGCAGGATCCGCGGGCGGACCACGAGGGCGCGGGCCAGGGCGAACCGCTGCCGCTGCCCACCGGACACCTGCGCGGGCCGGCGCTCGTAGAAGTCGGGGTTGAGCCGCAGTTCGGCCGCGACCTCGGCCATCCGCTCCCGGGCTGCGGTGCCGGTGATCCCGCGCAGCAGCCTCAGCGGGGTCGCGACGGCGTCCCCGAGGGTCCGGCGCGGGTCGAAGGAGGAGGAGGTGTCCTGGGCCACGTACTGGACGGCGGCCCGGAACTCCCTGCGGCCCCCCGGTGTCCGCAGCATCGCCTGGACGTCGGTGCCGTTGAAGTAGACCCGCCCGGTGCTGGGAGCCTCGAAACCGACGAGCATCCGGGACAGCGTGGACTTCCCCGACCCGGACTCGCCGATGATGCCCACCGCGGAGGTGGGGTCGAGGGAGAAGTCGAGGGTCTGCACGGCGGTCACGGCTCCGCGCCGGGTGGTGAAGGTCTTGCTGACCCCGCGCGCTTCGAGGACCGCCGGGGTTCCCGTGGTGCGGCGGGAGGTGGTCGCCACCGGGAGTTCGGACATCACGCCTCCTGCAGGGTCGGGTCGAAGGCCGCGTCCAGCGTCTGCAGCCGGTGACGGTCGTGGTCGGAGAGGGTGGGGACGCAGCCCACCAGGGCCCGCGTGTAGGGCGAGCGGGCGTCGGTGTCGAGGCGCGCCGAGGCGACGTCGTCGACGATGCGGCCGCGGTACATGACGATGACGCGGTCGGTGTAGTGCCGGACGAGTTCGATGTCGTGCGTGACGATGAGCAGGGCGGCGCCGAGTTCCACCGTCATGTCGGTCAGCAGGTCCATCATCGTGCGGCTGACGGAGGCGTCGAGCGCCGAGGTCGGTTCGTCGGCGATGAGGATCTGCGGCCGGCTGCACAGGGCCAGGGCGACCATCACCCGCTGCCGCATGCCGCCGGACAGTTCGTACGGGCGGTTGGCCAGCACCCGCTCGGTGTCGGTCAGGCCCACCTTGCGCAGCCACTCCGCGGCCAGTTCCCGCGCCTCCCGCCCGCCCACCCGGCGGATCCCGCGGAACACGGCGGTGAACTGGCTGCCGATGGTGGCGACCGGGTCGAGCGACGTCATGGCGTCCTGGAACACCATCGACAGGCCGGGGGTCCGGTGCGGCAGACCGGCGCGGGTCCTCCGGTCGAGCGGACGGCCGTCGAAGGTGAGCTCGTCGGCGGTGATGCGCACCGAGGGGTCGGTGTTCAGACCCGCGATGGCCGTGGTCAGGGTCGACTTGCCCGACCCCGACTCCCCGACGATCCCGACCCGCTCCCCACGCCGCAGCGTGAACGTGGCGCCGCGGACGGCGTGGAAGGCAGCCGGGCCGACGCCGTAGTCGACGGCGAGGTCGCGCACCGACAGCAACGCGTCGGCGGAGCCGCTTCCTGCGGCGCTGTTCTCACTCACGGGACGAGTCAAGCGTCCGATTGTTTCCGGCGTGTCACGTGAGCGAGTCATCCTGATAAAACCTTCTCACTTGAGCTGGGTTCTAGGACACGACAACTCCACGCCAGGCGATCATGTGGAACTCGGTTCGCATCTGAGTGGAGAGACGCAGTCGCCGTGGACTGCGGCGGACGGCCTACTGCTCGAAACCCCGGGCCATCGCCCAGCCACCGAGCGCCCCCCGGAAGGCACCGACCAGCCGCGCGTTGATGCGCCGGCGGTCCAGCCCCAGCGTCGTCTGCAGGTCGAAGATCTCGCGCGGGTCGAACAGCACGTTCCAGAGGAACGCGGCCTCGTCCTGGATGCCCGGCACGTCCTCGATGCCGAGCAGCCGGGTCAGTTCCCGCAGGGGGCGTTCGAGGGCGTCGATCTGCCCGGCCATGTACTCCTGCCGCTTGACGAACCGCGCCAGGAACCCCTCGTGCGAGCGGCGGTGCACCAGGGCCGCCCCCTCGTCCAGGACGAGGTCGACCCAGAACGCGCAGACCGCCTCCAGCAGAGCCGTGCCGTCGCTGTCCTGCTGGAGGGAGAACTCGGCGAACCGCAACCCGATGTCGCGCCGGTAGGCCGAGAGGATCTCGTCCACGGAGGCGAAGTGCCGGTACGCCGTGGCGACCGACACCCCCGCCTCCTCGGCCACGTCGGCCAGCTTGATGAGGCCGTCCGACCGCTCGAACAGCCGCGCGGCCGCCTCGATGAGACGCCGGTTGTTCTGCTGCTGGTCGCTGCGCATCTGCGGTCCTCCGTCGGTTCCGTGCTGGTCTTGCGCGTCTCGTGGGCGTCGGCGCCGATCTTCGCAGTTCAGCCGAGCTCGGCGAGCGCGACCCGCATGCGACGCACGCCCTCGACGATGTCCTCGGCGCTGGCGGCGTAGGACAGGCGGATGCGGCCCTCCCCGGCCGGCCCGTACTCGCTGCCCGGCCGGGTCGAGACGCCGTGCGCGCGCAGGTGGGCGACGACCTCGACCGAGGGCATGTCCATCGTGTACTTGGGGAACACGTAGAAGGCGCCCTCGGGGGTGGGGGTCTGCAACTGCGGGACGTCGGCCAGCTCGCGCATCACCAGGTCGCGGCGGGCGGCGTAGCTGGCCACCATCGCCGCGACGTCGTCGGCCGTCTCGTCGAGCGCTGCGACCGCTGCCCGCTGGACGGCGGTGTTGATCGAGCCGTTGATCGTCGCGTGCACCCGCGAGGCGGCGGCGACCGCGGCCGCGGGGCCGGTGAGGTACCCCAGGCGCCACCCGGTCATGGCGTACTTCTTGGAGAAGGTCTGGCAGTACAGCGTGCGGTCGAACAACTCGGGCACCTGCACCGCGGAGGTGAACTCGCGGCCGCCGAACACGAGCTCGCCGTAGGCCTCGTCCGCCAGGACGAGCGTGTCGGTGCCTTCGAGCAGCTGGGCGAGCCGGCGCAGTTCCTCGCCCGAGTGCACGATGCCGGTCGGGTTCCCCGGGTTGCAGAAGACGAACATCTTCGCGCCGACCAGCGCGTCGGCGAGAGCGCCGAAGTCCCAGTGCAGGTCGTCGGCGAGCGGCACCCGCACGCACACCCCGCCGGCCATCGCGATGAGGTCGGCGTACAGCGAGTAGGTCGGGTCGGGCACGACGACGCGGTCACCCGGGTCCACCAGGCCCAGGATGGCGGTGGCCAGGCCACCGGTTCCGCCGTGGGTGACGAGGACCTCCTCCCGGCTCACCTCCCGGCCGGACAGCTGCGACACCTCGACCGCGATGCGGTCGCGCAGGCGGTTGTCGCCGGCGCCGGGGGCGTAGTGGCTCCAGCCCCCCTCGACGGCCTCGACGAGGGCCGCGTTCACCGCGGCGGGCGAGGTGAAGTCCGGTTCGCCCTGGGCCAGGGAGACCATCGTCGCGCTGGCCGGGGGCAGCGGGCCGCGCAGGGAGACGGCCTCGATGCGCTGGACCGCTCGGGCGGAGCGCACCGTCGGGGCCGCCGGGATCGCGTGGGTGCTCATGGTGCGTCTGCTTCCTGTGGAGTGGACTGTCGTGCGGAGGTCCCCGCAGGGCGGGGGGCGGGCAGCCGAGGCGTCCCGGTGCGGGGTGGCCGGGCCACCCCGGAGAAGACGGAGGAGGTGAGGGTCGCCAGGACCATGAGGGCTCCGACGGCGACGAACCCGGGCACGACGGCACCGGGATCGTCCAGCGGTCCGGTCAGCCCCGGCGCTCCGGCGGCCGCGAACCACGTGCCCAGCAGCAGCAGGACGACCGCCGTGCCGACCGCCTGCGAGGAGTTGAAGAACACCGACCGCACGCCGGTCGCCACGCCGTACCGGTTGGCCGGCACGCCCGCCATGAGGGCGGCGATGTTCGGCGTGTGGAACAGCCCGTTGCCCAGACCGGCCACGGCCAGGGCCACGACGAGCAGCCACGTCGGCCCGGTGAGGGCGAAGTAGGTCGCCACGAGGGCCAGACCCGCCGAGAAGAGCACACCGCCGGCGACGGTCAGCCGGTGGGCGGAGAGACGCCCGACGAGCCGGCCCGCGACCGGTGCGGTCACGGCCACGACCACCGCGAACGGCACGATGGCCAGTCCCGAGGCGAGGGTCGAGCGTTCCCTGACGAGCTGCTCGTACAGCGCCAGCACGACCGGCAGCGTCGTCTGCGGCACGGACAGCGCGATGACGGCGAGGTACCCGCAGTTGCGGCGGCGGTCGCCGAACAACCCGGTGTCCACCAGGGGGTGGCGCAGCCGGCGCTCGAGCAGGACGAACAGCCCGCCGCACAGCACGGCCGTGGCCAGGCAGCCCAGGACGCGCGGGTCGGCCGCGCCCCAGGTGGCGGACCGGTTGATCCCGAACAACAGCAGGAACAGCGCGGCGACGGAGAGCAGCGCACCGCCGACGTCGAAACCCTCGCGCACACCACCGGAACGCTTGCGGGGCAGCACGGCCAGACCGAGGGCCACGGCAGCCACCCCGAAGGGGACGTTCACCAGGAAGGTGGCCTGCCAGCCGAACAGCTGCACCAGCACACCACCGAGCGCCGGCCCGATGGCACCGGCCACCGAGGCGCACATCACGTTCAGGCCCAGCGCGGCCGCCCGCCGGGCGACCGGGAAGGCGTCGGCGACGAGGGCGTTGGAGTTGGTCAGCACGACGGCCGCACCGACGCCCTGCAGCACGCGCCAGACGATGAGCGAGCCCGCCCCCTGCGCCAGCGCGCAGCCGACGCTCGCCAGCGTCATCACCGCCACACCGGCCAGGTAGAGGCGCCGGCGGCCCAGCACGTCGGACAACCGGGCGAAGACCAGGATGAGGACGCTGTTGGCCAGCAGGTAGGACAGCAGGAACCAGTCGCCGACGCCCGGCCCGGGCCGCAGCGCGGCGACGACGGCGGGCAGCGCCACGTTCACCGACGTCGTGCTCGCGAAGACCATGAGCAGACCGAGCATCGTCACCAGCAGGACGAGCCGGGGGCGCACGGGTTCGCCGGGCCTCACGGCACTCCCCCGTCCCCCGGGTCGAGGAAACCCGTCGCGCCGAACGCCGTGCGCACCCGCTGCTCGAGGCGTCGCAGTTCCCGCCGGCGTTCGCGGTGGTCGTCGCGCGCCGTGGCGAGGTCGGTCCACCGGAACGCGATGCGCCGTCCCGGAGCGGCCTGCCCCAGCAGCGCGAGCGAGGCGCTCGTCGCCACGGCCACGATGGGGTAACCGGCCGTGAGCGACCGCGCCCGACCCAGGATGATGAGTTCGTCGGAGTGCGGGATCTCGACCGAGCCGATGGGCACCCCGTGGGAGGTGATCTCCCCCAGGCCCTGCGGGTGCAGCACCGGACCGTCCAGGCGCAACCCGATGTGGTCCGACCGCGGGCCGACCGTGTAGGTGGAGTTCGCGAGGAGTTCGGCGATGCCGGGGACGGCCGCCGTCTCGGGCCCCTCGGTGATGTCGATCGTCCACCGCGCGGCGGCGAAGTCCGGAACCCGCGGGGCGATGCCGATGGGAGGCTGGGTGTTCTCGATCCGCTTGACGGCCAGCTCGTCCAGGCCGTCGTCCAGGTCGAGCACCTGGCCGGCGGCCAGCCGCTGCGGGAAACCCATCCGGGGGTCGGGTGCGGCGCTGCCCAGGAAGAGACCGGTGGCCAGGGCACCGTGCACGGCCAGGTAGGTGCGCAGGCCGCCCTCACCCGCGGCGACGGCCAGTTCGGACCCGGCGCGCAGCACGAGCGTCCGCCACATCGGCGCCGCGACCCCGTCGATCGTCACGGCCGACGGTGCGCCGGTGACCGCGAGGACGACCGTGCCGCCGGCCCGCAACCGGAACCTCGCACCGACGACCTCGAGGAGCACCGCGTCGCGCGGGTTGGCCACGAGGATGTTGGCGACCTCGGCGGAGTACTGGTCGGAGGCACCGCTGGTCGCCACGCCCAGCCGCTCCGAACCCCGCCGGCCGAGGTCGGTGAGGTTCGAGACCCACCCGGGTTCGAGGACTTCCAACGCCGTCTTCACGCCGCCCCCAGGAATCGTCCGTCCAGCGCCGGCCAGTCCTGCGGGGGCAGCGGACGGAAGTGCAGCGCGTCCCCGGCCGCGTAGCTGGTGGCCGGGTCGCGCGTGATGTCGCACACCGCGAGCGGGGTGCGGCCGATGACGCGCCAGCCCGTCGGCCCGGGGAAGGGCGTGATGATGGTGGCGTTGCCGGCCACCATGACCGACCCTCCGGGCACGCTCGTGCGGGGCATCGACATCCGCGCGACGGGCGCCGGGAAGTCGGCCCCCTCGAGCATGGGCGCCATCGCGGCCCCCAGGAGGGTGACCGTCAGCGGCCGGGCGGTGAAGCGCGCCACCACCTCCTCCGGATCCAGCCCCAGTTCCCGCGCCACGTCGTCGAGGTCCGGACCGAACTCGCCGCCGAACACGACCGGGACGTCCAGCGTCGTCCCGGTGCCGGCGCCGTGGAGCACGCCGTCCAGGCGCAGCGCCAGCGCCGCGCGCAGGCCGACCTCCACGACCTCGTGGTCGACGCGGTCGGCGTCGAACTCGACGAGCACCGACTCGATGCCCGCGACGAGGTCCAGGACTCCGACCGGCAGGTCCGCGAGCAGGGCCGACCGCACCGCGGCCGCCGCACGGGGACGGGAGTCCGCGGAACCGCCGGCGACCTCGGCCATCACCGCGGCGTCCCCGAAGGGGTACAGCCGCAGGCGCAGACCGTCGCCGAGCTCGGCGGGCAGTTCCACGGGACCTCCTGTGTCGGTGCGGGTGGGTGTCGGATCAGACCGCGGCGGGCGTGCGCTGGGCGTCCTTCTTGCCGTCCAGCACGGCGCGCAGCCCGACGGCCTCGATGCCGTCGGCGGCCAGGGCCTCGCGCAGCAGCTGGCTGTTCGGCAGGGCGTCGGCGTGGTCGCCGTGCAGCAGGATGGTGTCGACGTCGTGGCCGAGCGGGACGGAGTTGCCGTTGACCGACGTGACCATGCCCGTCTTGACGAGTTCGACGCAGCGGTCGGCGATGAGCTGCGGGTCGTGGATCAGGCCGGTGGGCAGCGACCGCGAGACCGGCATGCCGTCGTCGCCGTAGCCGCGGTCCCCGAGGAACACCATGCCGACCGCCAGGCCGCGCTGGCGGGACTCCTCCTCCAGGTGGCCGCGCTGGCAGATGATCATCAGCTCGGGGTCGAAGGCGAGCGCCGCGTCGGCCACGGCGCGGGCGTGGGTGGCGTCGCTCGTCGCCATGCTGCCCATGCGGCCGTGCGGGGCGAGGTGGGTGATCTTGCCGCCGTGGACCGTGGCGAAGGCGCTGAGGGCGCCCATCTGGTAGAGCACGTCGGTGCGGATCTCCTCCTCGGAGGCCTCGATCGCGCGGCGGCCGAAGCCCACAAGGTCGGGGTAGCCGGGGTGCGCGCCGATCTCCACGCCGCGCGCCAGGCAGTCGCGCACGGTCTGGTCCATGACGCGCGGGTCGCCGCCGTGGAAGCCGCAGGCCACGTTGGCCATGGTGACGCGGTCGAGGAGCGTGGCGTCGTCGCCGATGACGAAGTTGCCGAAGCTCTCACCGAGGTCGGCGACGATGGCGACTCGCTGCGGTGCCATGCTGGTCCTCCTGGTAGCGGGAAGGGAACGGGAGCCGGTCGGAGCGGAGCCGCTCAGAACGGCGAACGTGAGGAGACCTTCTCATTTCGGCGCGGCGCGGTCAACGCTCGCGACCATCCGTCACACGCAATTAACACCGCCGAAACACCCGAAGATCGTTGGCGCGCAGGGCACCCGCACCACGGGGAGGCTCCGCGAGCCGCGCTTGACCACCGCCCGCGCCAGCGAGAACATCTTCGCAAATCACGGATGGAACGGGAGCACACGTGGACAGCACGGGACAACTGCGCGACAAGGTCGCCCTGGTGACGGGGGCCGGCAGCGGCATCGGTGCCGCGGCCGCGGCGCTGCTGGCGGAGGACGGGGCGCGCGTGGTGCTCGTCGGCCGGCGCCGCGAGCCGCTGGAGGAGGTGGCCGGCGCGATCACGACGGCGGGCGGCGAGGCCCTCGTGCACGTGGCCGACGTCAGCGTGCCCGAGCAGGCGCAGGCCGCCGTCGCGGCCGCGCGGGAGCACTTCGGGCCGGTGGACGTGCTGGTCAACAACGCGGGCAGCGCGAGCAGCGTCCCCAACGTGCGCTGGACGCCCGTCGAGGAGTGGCGCACCGTCGTCGCGACCAACCTGGACGCGGTCTTCCACCTCACCCAGGCCGTCCTGCCGGACATGTTCGCCGCCGGCGGCGGCAGCGTCATCACGGTGTCCTCGCTGGCCGCCGACAACCCGAACCTGCTGGGCGGGGCCGCCTACGGCGCCGCCAAGGCGGGGGTGGCCAACTTCATGGGCTACCTGCACAACACCTTCCGCAACGACGGCATCCGCGCGACCGTCGTGAAGCCCGGCGAGGTCGCCACCCCCATCATGGACACCCGGGTCCGGCCGCCGTCGGCCGAGGAGCGCGCCGGCATGGCCGCCCCCGAGGACGTGGCCCGCGCCATCCACCTCGCGGCCTCGCTGCCGGCGCGCGCGGTCATCCCCGAGATCGTCGTCGCCCCGACCCGCCAGCGCGACACCTCCGGCGACCTGGAGATCAGCCGCTGGCGCGGCGCCCCGGCCGACCTCCCCCGCTGACCCGACGATCGAGGACTCGACCGCGGCGATCGAGGACTCGACCCGCGGTCGAATCCTCGATCGTGGCGGCCGAGTCCTCGATCGCGGGGGGCGTCAGACCTGCTCGATCGACCGCATGACGATCTCGTTGAGACCGACGCGGCGGGGGCGGGTGACGAGGAACTCGACGACCTCGGCGACGTCCAGGGGCTCGAGGATCTCGATGCCCTCCCGGATCTTCTCGAAGTAGGTCCGGCCGGCCTCCCGCTGGTGGCCGAAGATCTCGGTGCGGGTCAGGGCCGGCTCCAGCACCGACACCCGGACGTTCTTCGGCGAGAACTCCTTGCGCAGACCGTCGGTGAACCCGGTGACGGCGAACTTGGTCGCGGCGTAGACGGCGTTCTCCGCGGTGGCGATGCGCCCGGACAGCGAACTGATGTTCACCAGGTCGGCCACACCGCGCCCGCCCGTGGCGGCGGCTTCGACCAGGTGCGGCATCGCCGCCCGCGACAGGTGGGCCAGCGCGGAGAAGTTCAGGTCGATCATCGACTGCCACTCCTCGTCCAGCGCGTCCAGCGTCGGGCCGCTGTACATGACGCCCGCCGCGTTGACGACGACGTCGAGGCGCCCGAACCGGCCCACGACCTCGGTGACCACCCGGGCGGGAACCCCGGGTGCGGACAGGTCCGCCGCGAACCCGACCACCTTGCCGGGAGCACCCGTGGCGGCCACGCGGTCGGCGAGGTCGTGCAACCGGTCCTCGCGACGTCCGACGGCGAGGACGTCGGCCCCGGCCGCGGCGAGGACCTCGGCGGTGGCCCACCCCATCCCACTCGTCGCGCCCGTGACGAGGGCGACGGAGCCGGACAGCGTTCGAGCAGACACGTGTGCCTCCTGGTGACGGTTCTGAGAGGTTCGTGTCAGATCCGGCCACGTGGACGACCGACGCACTGACACCGCCTCCGGACACGTCACAGCCTGCACCACAGGTGTTTCGTGTTCGTTAACTTCCCCCGGACGCTCTTGCGGCGCCGAGCTTCCGCCCAGTTGAGTGAGACAAGATTCTCACCTGACCAGACGGGAAGCTGATGACCCGCACTCGCACGTCGACCGTCCTCGCTCTGGCGGCAGCGATCCCCCTCGCCATCGCGGGGTGCGTCTCACCGTCCAGCGGTTCGGACGACGGGGGGACCGCCGGACCGGCGACCACCAGCGTCACGGTGGCCACGCCCGCCCTGGCCACCACCTTCGACTGGGACGCCGGTGGGCTGTTCTCCAACGAGAACTTCGAGGTCATCACCAACACCCAGGCCAACCTCATCCGGAACCCCTACGTCGAGGACTCCGAAGGGCACACCACGCAGGACTACTCCTCCTTCGAAGGCGTCCTGGCCGATGCCGACGAGCCCTACACCGTGAGCGAGGACGGCCTGACCTACACGTTCAACCTGCGCGAGGGAGTCGTCAGCCAGTCCGGTCAGCCGTTCACCGCGGACGACGTGGTCTACTCCTTCGAGCGCAAGTACGGCTCGGCCACCTCGCCCGCACCGAGCAACTTCAACCTCTTCATGGACGGCCTGGAGGCGATCGAGGAGATCGACGACCAGCACGTCGCCTTCACGCTCCGCCGTGCCTCCGACGGTTTCTCCTTCCTCGGCGTCATGGCCAACATCAACGCCCGCATCTACGACCAGGAGACGCTGACCGCACACGCCACCGCGGAGGACCCGTACGCCCTGGAGTGGGCCAAGCAGAACTCCGGCTGGGGCTTCGGCGCCTACACGGTCGCCTCGTCGACCCCCGACCAGGAGATGGTGCTCGAGGCGAACCCGGACTACGTGCTCGGGGAACCGGAGATCGAGAAGATCACGTACCGGCAGGTCACCGACCCGGGCACCCGGGTCACCATGCTGCAGTCCGGCGACGTCGACTTCGCCGAGCAGCTGCGCCCCACCGACCAGGCCTCCCTCGCCGAGGCGGAGGGGGTCGTGGTCCCGTCGGTGGCCAACCCCATCGAGTTCCTCAACCTCGCCGCCGTGACCCGGCAGGCGCCCTTCGACGACGCGACGGTCCGCCGGGCCCTCACCTACGCCGTCCCCTACGACGAGATCGTCGAGCAGGTCTACGAAGGCCGCGCGGTCGAGTCGCAGGGGTTGATCATCCCCTCCACCAAGGGGTACACGACCGAAGGGCTGCCCGAGTACACGTACGATCCGGCGAGGGCGAGGCAACTGCTGGCCCAGGCCGGCCACACCACACCCGTCGCGTTCACCCTGCACGTGTCGAGTTCGGTGCCCGACGCCGTCGACGCGGCGCAGCTCATCAGGTCCTACGCCGTCGACGCCGGGTTCGACGTCACCGTGCAGACCGAGACGGCGTCCAGCTTCGCCACCGGCCGGTCGACCGCCGCGTTCCAGGCCATGGTCCTGCGGACGCGCGCCCAGACCCAGTCCCCGGTGTACATGACCGCTTCCTGGTTCCTGCCCGGCGACAACCCCAACAACGTGACGCGCTGGGAGGACCCGGAGTTCTACGCGCTCGTGGAGCAGGCCCGCGCCGTCGACGACCCGCTGAGCGAGGAGGCCGGCCTGCTCTGGAACAGGGCGATGGCCCGCGAGATGGACCAGGCGCCCGAGACCCCCATCGCGTTCCCGCAGCCGTCCATGGCCTACGCCGACACGTTCACCGGCTACGGCTACCGGACCGACAACACGTTCGACTTCTCGATCCTCGGTCCGGCCTGACGGTCCCGAGGTTCGGGGCCGCGTAGTGCTTGACGTCGGCGGCCCCGCCCGACAGAATCAGCAAACTGCGAACGCTTTCTCATTCTGAGTGGGAGACCGTTGGCTCTGGAGCACCGATCGAGGAGGAACTGGTGGCCAAGCTCGACCTCAGTGTTCGCGTCGACAAGTCCTGGACGCGAGCCGATCCCGAACTCGTCGCCGCACTCGGGGAACACCCCGTGGCGCACCTCGGCGACGCCATGCAACGCCTCGGGATCTGCGACGGCGGTATCACGCCGGTGTGGCGCGGCGCCCGGTGCGCCGGCTCGGCCGTCACCGTCGTCGGCCCTGCGGGCGACAACCTCGCGGTCATCGAAGCCATGGAGACGGTGGTCGAGACCGGCGACATCCTCGTCGTGAACGGTTTCGGGCACGTCCACCGCGGACTCGTCGGGGACCAGATCTCCTCGCGGCTGCAGGCCCGCGGAGTCGTCGGCGCCGTCATCGACGGCGCGGTGCGCGACCGCGCCCGGATCGAGGAGATCCGGTTCCCCGTCTGGGCCCGGGGCGCCAACCCGGCCGGCCCCTTCAAGAACGGACCCGGCGCGATCGGTGAACCGGTGGCCGTCGGCGGCGTCGTCTGCGCCTCCGGCGACGTCGTGGTGGCCGACGACGACGGCGTGGTGGTCATCCCGGCCGCACGCGCGGAGCAGATCCACGCGGCGGTCCTGCAGGTGCACGAGAACGAGGCGCGGATGAGCGCCGAGGTGCACACGGCGTACTGAGTTGCCGCTCGCAAGGGCGCGGGAGGATTCGCCGGTGCGCAGCACCGGCCTGACAGCAGGAGAGGAACACCGTGGACCGAGGACAGAGCGGCACCGGAACGGATCCGGTGCTCGCGGCGGACCGACCCCCGACCGCGACACGACCGGAGCAGGCGCCGGACGAGGGCACCCTGCGCCGGGTGACCGGCGCCGGGCTCATCGGCTCCTTCGTCGAGTGGTACGACTACGGCATCTACGGGCTGCTCGTCGGCACCCTGTCCGTGGTGCTCATGCCCCCGGGCGAGTCGGCCTCCACCGGGGTCCTGCTGACCTACGCGGGATTCCTCGTGAGTTTCCTGGTGCGGCCGTTCGGGGGTGTCATCTGCGGTCACCTCGGGGACCGCATCGGCCGGAAACGCCTGCTGGCCGCCCTGCTGCTGATGATCTCGGCGGCCACCGCCGCGATCGGCCTCATCCCGGACTTCGCGACGATCGGCTGGGCGGCACCCGCCCTGCTCGTGCTCATGCGACTGGTCCAGGGCTTCTCCGCCGGCGGTGAGGCGTCGGGCGCGATGTCCTTCGTGGCCGAGTACGCACCCGAGGGCCAGCGTGGGCGGCGCACCGCGTGGCTGGCCGTGGGTTCCTTCACGGCGTTGCTGTTCGGCAGCCTGCTGTCCAGCGCACTGCTGCACGGGTTGAGCGCCGAGGCCATGAACGGCTGGGGCTGGCGCATCCCCTTCCTCGTCGCCGTCCCCCTCGGACTCGTCGGTTTCTACATCCGCACCCGCCTGGAGGACACTCCGCGCTTCCTGTCGGTGCAGCGGGAGAACATCGCCGAGCGCAACCCGCTCAAGGCCGCGTTCACCTCCAAGCGCCACCTCAAGGCGATCGGGCTCACCATCACGCTGCCCGCGCTGAACGGGCCCGGCTACTACATCCTGTTCGTGTACATGCCCACGTACCTGAAGACCGAACTGGGCTTCACGCAGGTGCAGGGCCTGCTGGTCACCGCGGCCGGACTCGTCGCCATCATCGCGGCGATCCCCGTCCTGGCGCGGGTCTCCGACCGGGTCGGGCGCAAACCCGTCCTCATCGGTTCCGCGCTGGCCATGGCCGTCCTGGCCTACCCCGCGTTCCTGGCCATCCAGCAGGGGCAGATGCTGCTGGCCTGCGTGTCGGCCGCCGTCCTGGCCCTGGCGTTCGCCGGTCACGCCGCCGTCATCCACGTCACGCTGGTGGAGATGTTCCCGACCAACGTGCGCTACAGCGCCTACAGCGTGGGTTTCAACATCACCACCGTCGTCTTCGGCGGCAGCGCCCCGCTGGTCATGACCGCGATCATCAACGCCACCGGGGTCACCAGCGTCCCGGCCTTCGCCGTGGTCCTCACCGCACTCATCACCCTGGTCACCGCCCTCGGCCTGCGCGAGACCGCGGGTGAGCGGCTCTCCGACTCCTGACCCCCACCACCGATCCCCCGACGAACCCGAACCTGGCAGGAAGGCACGACCCGTGCACCGCACGCTCGTCTCGGCAGTCCGCGTCCCCCGCCCCGACGCCCCGCTCCGGCGCGACGTCGCGAGCGTGGACCTGACCCGTCCCGCACCGGGCGCACCGCCGGTGTCTCCCGCCCTGCAGGAGTGGGCGGTGGGCGTGCTGCGCACTCTCCCGGGGGTGCACGTCGACGTTCGCACCGTCGACGCCACCCTGCGGCTCGGGCAGGACGCCGCCGGTGGTGACGAGCTCGCGGGGGACCTGCTGGCGGCGGGGGTCGCCGTCGTCCCGGACGGCGACCACGTGGTGCTGAGCACCCAGGTCCCTCCCGAACTGCTGGTGGCCGGTGTCCACCGGATCGCGACCGCGCTGGCGGTCTCGGTCGTCGCCTCGTGAGCAGCACCACCGCAGCCGGGACGTCGCACGACCTGCGGATCCCGCGGCAGGGATCCGCGGTCGACCGCCGCGGCGGGGCGCTCGACGCGGCGCGGGACCAGCTCGCCGAGGCCGTGCGGACGCTGGGGTACGAACCCGGGCTGCACGACATGCTGGCCCGTTCCCGACGCGAACTCGTCGTCTCGGTGCCCTTGCGCCGGGACGGCGGCGAGGTCGAGGTCCTCACCGGCTACCGCGTGCAGCACAACTTCTCCCGGGGACCGGCGAAGGGCGGGACGAGGTTCCACCCCGACGTCACCCTCGACGAGGTGCGCGCCCTGGCCATGTGGATGACGTGGAAGTGCGCCCTGCTCGACGTCCCCTACGGCGGGGCCAAGGGCGGGGTGACCATCGATCCCCGGAACTACTCCCCCGCAGAGCTCGAGCGCGTCACCCGCCGGTACACCAGTGAGATCTCCCCGATCATCGGCCCGGACCGCGACATCCCCGCACCCGACGTCGGCACGGACGAACGCACCATGGCCTGGATGATGGACACCTTCTCCGTCGCGGCCGGGCACACCGTTCCGGGGGTGGTCACCGGCAAGCCGCTGAGCATCGGGGGTTCGCTGGGCCGCGCCGGGTCCACCTCACGGGGCGTCGCACTCCTCGCCCTCGCGGCCCTGGAGCGGATCGGCGTCCGTCCGGGAACCTGCACCGCCGCCGTGCAGGGGTACGGCAAGGTCGGTGCCGGCGTCGTCGACGAACTGTGCGCCGCAGGTGTGCGCGTCCGGGCCGTCGCGGACCAGTACGGGGCCGTGCACCACGACAGGGGCCTCGACCCGGTGGCGCTGGCCGCCCACGTCCGCGACACCGGGTCCGTGGTGGGTTGCCCCGGCACCGAACCCCTCGCCGGGCAGGACCTGCTGACCCTCGACGTGGACCTGCTCGTCCCCGCGGCGATCGAGGGTGTCCTGCACGCCGGCAACGCGTCCGCCGTGCGCGCCCGCGTGGTCGTCGAGGGGGCCAACGGGCCGACGACGACCGAGGCCGACCGGCTCCTGGAGGACCGCGGGGTCCTGGTCGTGCCCGACATCCTGGCCAACGCCGGTGGTGTCGTCGTCTCGTACTTCGAGTGGGTGCAGGCCAACCAGGCCTACCGGTGGTCGGTCGAACAGGTGCAGCAGCGCCTCGCCGAGCGCATGGTCCAGGCCTGGCGCGAGGTGTCGGCCGATGCCGAGCGCCGCGGCACGACGCTGCGGCGGTCCGCGACCCTGCTGGCCGTCCGCCGCGTCGCCGAGGCCCACACCGCCCGCGGGCTCTACCCGTGACCACCACACCGGGCTCGACGCCCACGGCCCGGGAGGGGCGTCAGCCCCTCACGGCCCACCCGGAGCGGGTCACCTCTCCGTGAGGTGTTCGTCCGGCCTGCCGGTGGTCTGCGTGGACCGTCAGGTCGCGTCCCTGCGCCAGACCAGCACGGCGTACCCGCTGTCGCCGCCGAGGTCCGCACCGTCCCAGCCGCCCCACCTCTGCTGCAGGGTCAGTCCCGCACTCCCCAGGGCGGTTTCGACGTCTCGCAGGGGTACCGGGTCGCACCCGGGCGGAAGGTGCGCAGGATCGAGGCCGAACCCGGCCACGACCAGCCCGGCGGGCTCGAGGACCTGCCGCAGGTTCCGTCCCACCTGCGCCAGGGTTCCGGGCGCCAGGAGGGGCACGACGTTCCCCGCGAGCAGCGCAACGTCGAAGTTCCCACCCGACCGGGCGGCGTCGAGGCTCGTCAGGTCGGCGACGTGCCAGGGCACCTCGGGCCAGTCACGACGGGCGACCCGCACCATGGACGCGTCCGCGTCACAGCCGACGACGTCGTGCCCGAGCGCGGCCAGCCGGGCCCCGACCCGGCCGGTCCCACAGCCGGCATCCAGGATGCGCGCCGGGCGCCCGAGCAGCTCGTGCACGAACCGCGCCTCCCCGTGGACGTCGTGACCGGCGGCCTCCAGCGCCCGGAAGCGGTCGGCGTACGCCTCGGCGTAGTGCGGGCCTTCCTGCGCCCGGGCGACCCGCTGCCACGACGTGCTCACCGGAGCACCACCTCCTGCACCGTCCTGAACCTCCTGCACCGTCCTGAACCGTCCTGAACCGTCACGACGCCGGTTCCGACGACGTCGTCCTCACGCTAGGCCCGTGTCGAGGGTCAGGTGTAGCCGACTGACCGCACGGGCACCCGTTGGTCCGAGGCGTCACCACTGGCGCTCCTGGTGCTGCCGTGGACGTCGCCGACCGCCGAACCTGTCGGTTCCAGGACGGTCGACGAGCGGTCCGCTGAGACGGGGAACAGCCGTGCCCCCGGCGGAGCCGCAGTCGTGATCTCCGCCACATCGCGTGATCAGATCCCGGCAGCACAGCGGGGACTGACGGCTGGGCACCGCGTCACCACGTGAGGTCGGCCCAGGCTCGTACCGCCCCCTCGGCCGCTCAGACGGCAAGCAGCACCCCGTGCAGCCCGGGCGCACCACCACGGAACATCTCCTCGGCGCGTCCACCGGAGCTGGTGATCAGCGATGATGGGGCGTTCCACTCCCTTCCCGCTGGCCTGATGCCAGGACGGTGACCAGGCATCAGGAGAGAGCGTGTCCGAGAACCCGCGCCCGGCGGATCTGCCCCGTCAGCCGCAGAAGTCGCAACAGCCCCCGGGCGAGTCCACTGATCGAGGAGGGGACCGCTCCCCCGCGGCGGGCCGCACAGCAGCGGCCCGAGCGCTGCTCGAGGACGACGCCCGGGTAGCCGCTGCCCGGCACCTGCAGCCGGCTCCTCGCCTCGCAGGTACCTCCAGCACCACCGGCGGGGAACAGGCCCTCGATCCCGACGCTGAGCAGGAGGCCGGCACCGCCTCGGAGCTGGGCCGCTCGGCGCTGGACCAGGCCGGGCTGAACCGTCTCGCGGCGCTGACCGCGCGTCTGCTGGGGGCTCCGGCGGCGCAACTGTCCCTGTTCGACGACGTGCGGACCGTTCCCGCCACCGCCGGACTGCCCCCGGAAGCCGGCGAGGGCACCAGCGCGCCGGCGGGGTCCCTGTGCGCGCTCACCGCGGCCAGTGGTGAGCCCCTGCTGGTCAGCGACGCCGCCGCCGACGAGCGGGTCTCCAACCTGCCGCCGGTGCTCTCCGGAGCGGTGGGCGCCTACCTGGGGGTCCCGCTGCGCGGAAGGGACGGGCACGTGGTGGGCGCGTTGTGCGTCTTCGGGCCCGATCCGCGCTCCTGGTCCAGCACCGACGTGACGCTGCTGGCCGACCTGGCCGCGGCCGCGGCCAGTGAGCTGGAACTGTCAGCGCTGAGCGTGGACTACGAAGCCGCCCGGCTGCGCTGGCAGCTCTCCATCACCGCCGCCGGCATCGGCAGCTTCGACTGGGACCTGGTCACCGGGGAGCTGATCTGGGACGAGCGGCTCATCGAGCTGTTCGGCTACACCACCGACGGCACCGACGGCACCGACGGCACCGACGGCACCGACGGCACCGACGGCGTTGTCGGGTTCGACCGTTCCATCGAGGCGTTCAACGCCCGTCTGCACCCTGAGGACCTGCCCCGCGTCAGCCAGGCCCTGGCCGAGTGCATCGCCCGCTGCGGTGACTTCGAGGCCGAGTACCGCATCGTCCGCCCCGACGGTTCCACCCGCTGGGTCAAGGCCCGCGGCAAGGCCTTGGCCGGGCAGGACGGCAGCGCGGTGCGGCTGCTGGGCGCGGCCTACGACACCACCGTCGAACGTGAAGGCGACGTCCGCATCGCGCGGGTGCTGGAGAACATGTCCACCGCCTTCTTCTCCGTGGACACCTCCTGGCGTTTCAGCTACGTCAACACCGAAGCCGAACGAGTTCTGGGCCGCGCCCGGGAGGAGTTGCTGGGCGGCAACGTCTGGGAGCTGTTCCCCGACGCGGTCGGCGCCGCCTTCGACACCGAGTACCGCCGCGCGGTCGAGACCGGGCAGACGGTGACCTTCGAGGCGTACTACCCCGCTCCGCTGGACGCGTGGTTCGAGGTGCGGGCCTGGCCCAGTCCGGACGGGTTGTCGGTGTCCTTCCTGGACATCAGCGCCCGCAAGCAGGACCAGCAGGCCGCAGAACAGGCCCGGCGGGCCGCCGAGGAGGCCAGCACCCGCTTGGCCCTGCTCGCCGCGACGTCACGACAGCTGGCCGAAACCCTCGACGCCGAGACCGCCGTGGCACGTCTGGTGGAGCTGGTGGTTCCCATCCTGGGTGATTGGTGCGTCATCACCCTGGTCGAGGACGATGCCCCTACCAGCACCTCGGCGTCTGCCCGCACCATCGCCAGGGCTGACGCCCGAGCCCGGGCTGTCGATCCCGCTGCGGCCGGCCGCCCCAGTCAGCTGCGCCGTGGACTGCGCGACGCCGGGGCCTGGCACCGGGAGGAGACCTTGCGCCCCCTGGTGCAGGACTACGCCGAGCACCGCCTCGGTGAACTCACCGACGAGGCCTACCTGTGGCGCGCCCTGCGCCAGAACCGCCCCATGGTCATCCCCGACGCCACCCGCGCCATCACCACCGTCCTGAAACCCGACGGGAAGGTGCGCGGCATCCTGGCCGAGCTGGCGCCGTCCTCGGCGGCGATCCTGCCGCTGCGCGGACGCGGGCGCACCGTGGGGCTGATGACCCTGTTCACCGGTCCCGACCGCGCTCCGCTCACCGGGCAGGAACTGGCGATCGCCGCCGAGGTCGCCGACCGCGCCGGCCTGGCGCTGGACTCCGCTCGGCTCTACCGCCAGCAACGCGACCTGGCCGCCGCCCTGCAGCGTTCCCTGCTGTCCGAACCCCCCGAACCGGACCACGGCCAGATCGTGGTCCGCTACACCCCCGCCGCCGAAGCCGCGCAGGTCGGTGGGGACTGGTACGACGCGTTCATGCAGCCGGGCGGAGCCACCGTGCTGGTCATCGGCGACGTCATCGGCCACGACATCCAAGCCGCTGCGGCGATGAGCCAGGTACGCACCATCGTGCGCTCCATGGGTGCCCTCGGTGACGAGTCCCCCGCCCGGATCCTGACCAACACCGACCGGGCCATGGCCAACCTGCAGGTCGACACCACCGCCACCGCCATCGCCGCCCGCCTGGAACAGACCCTGGACGAACGGAGGCGGGGGGTGACGCGGCTGCGGTGGTCCAACGCCGGGCACCCGCCCGCGATGGTCGTCAACCCCGACGCCAGCGTCCTTCCGTTGCTGACCCTGCACAGCGACCTGCTGCTGGGGGTGCTTCCCGAGACCCCGCGCAAGGACTCCGAGGTCGTCCTCGATCGCGGCGCCACCGTCGTGCTCTACACCGACGGCCTCGTCGAACGCCGTGACCAGCCTCTGGCCGAGGGGCTGGAGAAGCTGCAGGCCGTGCTGGAGGAGCTGGCCGCCCGAGGCGGGGATCTGGACAGCCTCGTCGACGACCTGCTGGCCCGGATGCTGCCCGCGCAGCCCGAAGACGACGTCGCGGTCGTCGCGGTGCGGTTGCACCGCCAGGACCTTCCGCGACCGGCCGAGGCCGGTCCGCAGCGGGTGCCTCCGCACGTGCCCGAAGAACCCCGGCTGCCGCCGTCGAACGGCTGAGCAGCCCCGGTCAGCCGGCGCCCACCACGCTGCGACCTGCCTGTGGGCGAGGTCGGGCTGCGGTGAAGCGTCCCGCGCCGGATGGCGCGGGACGCTTTCCTCCACACCAGAACCCCGGCATGCGCTGCTCGAAGCACGGTGGGAAGCGGACAGACGGCTGAGTCGGCACCTCGACGCTGCCGGAGTTCCTCAGAACTCCTCTGGGCTCGGAGCGTGTGCCGGTGCCAGGACGCGGTCGTACACGACAGCCCCCAGAACTCCGCCCACGACCGGAGCCAGCAGGTAGATCCACAAGGCCTGCAGGTCACCTGAGACGACCGCGGGACCGAAGGCCCGGGCTGGATTCACCGCTCCCCCGGTCACCGGCCCGGCGATGAAGATGCACGCCGCCAGCGTCGCCCCGACCGCGAGGGGCGCTGCCGCAGCCGGAACCCTGTCGTCGGTGGCCACCGAGATGATCACCAGGACCAGGACGAACGTGATGAGCGCCTCGACGAAGAACGCTCGCCCGCTGGAAACCCCGGGCGCGGGCATCGTGGTGGAGAACCGGACGACGCTGTGCCCGGACCCGCTGTAGGCGGCCCAGGTCGCCAACGAGGCCAGGACGGCCCCCAGCAGTTGCGCTGCCACGTACCCCGGGACCGCGCGCCACGGGAACTTGCCCGTGACGGCCAGACCGAGGGTGACTGCCGGGTTGAGGTGACAGCCCGAGACGTGCCCCAACGCGGTGACCAGGGCGACCAGTGCGAACCCGAAGGCCACGACGATGCCCAGCAGGTCGTACACCGCCGGCTGCGTCGTGGCGGCGGCGACGGCGGTGGCGCCGCCGGCCAGCACCAGGACGAAGGTGCCGATCAGCTCGGCCGCGGCCGACCGCAGCACGTTCTGTCCCGCTGTGCTGCCGAACAGTCCGCGTGCTGTGGCGCCCCGTGACGTCGATCGAGGCTGTCGCACGGGAGGCGTCGCCGAGTCGCGGGCGTCGCGGGAGCGGTTCGGGTGAGAGGTCATCGGCCCGAACCTGCGCGGCAGCTGCGTGCGGCGCGAGCGTCGACGCCGGTGGAGGTACTCATCACTGACTCCTGGAGGACGTGGGGCAGGTGGTGTCGGGTTCGAGGGGTGGCGCTGGTGCCGGTGGCGTGTCGTTGGTGAACTGCTCGACGTCGACGACCTCGGTTCGCAGGTCGGCGGTGACGACCTGCTCCCCGGCGACGGTGCGTACCTGCACGCGGACCTGTTCGACCGGGACGACGCGCAACGTCACGTCGGGAACCTCCTCGTGCAGGACCAGGACGATCTCCTCGTCGCCGGACGCGCCGGACCTGGCGGGGACCGCGGTCCCCGCCAGGGGCTCGCGCTCCACCACGAGCTGCTCCAGACGTACCGGAACCTCCAGGGTGCGCGTCGTCGTGACGATGCGCTTGCGGAACCGGACCCGCTGGGTGGCCAGGCGTTCGGTACCGAGCAGCAGTTCCTCGGTCCGCAGGACGGTCTGGACCGAGGCTTCGGGGCCTTGCAGTCCACCGGGTTCGCCGGGTCCACCCTCTTCACCGCGCACGGTGGCGCCGGCTGCATCGCCGTCCATGGAGTTCCTCACGTCGTTCGTCCGGGGTACAGAGGGAACCGGCCCGGCCGGATCGCCTCCTGGAGTGCAGGTGGCGGTCCCGCCGGGCCGGTGAGGTGCTGGCCTGGCGCCAGCGGAGTTCTCAGCGACGGTCGGTGTGCTTGCCCGTCGTGGTGCTGTCGCCGGTCCGGACGCCGGCGTCGGTGTCGAGGTCGATGTGTTCCTCGCGGACCTCGGCCTGCACCGTTTCGGTGCCCTGCACGGTTTCGGTGCCCAGCTTGACCCGCTCGACCGGGACGGTCTCCTTGGCGGCCACGGCGCGTTCCTCGGTCAGGACCAGCTCGTGCTCCTCCTCGGTCAGGTCCCCACCGGACAGGGCCGCGTCGCGGTTGGCCTCGGTGATCGGCTCGCGGGTGACGACGACCTCCTCGTGGGAGACCGGCACGGTGCGGGAAACCGTTTCGCTGGTGATGTACTTGCGCAACCGCGCCCGGCCGGCCTCACGGGTCTCGGTGCCGACGTGCAACTCCTCCTTCGAGCGGGTCATCGCCTCGTCGGTGTTCGGGCCGGAGGTGTCGTGGCCCTGCCCGCGGTAGGTTCCCTCACCTTCGACGACACCGGACGTCCCGGTCGTGCCGGTGGTGGTTCCCGTGGTCGTGCCGGTGCCGGTGGTGTGTCCCGTGCTGGTGGGGTCGGCGATGCCGTAGTAGCGGTACAGGTCCGCCTCGTCGGTCTCGCTGAGTTCGCGGCCCGGGTCGTGGTGCGGGGCGTCCTTGACGTGGTTCTTCTCGAACGGCACGGTCACGGTCTCACCGGACAGCGAGGCCTGGGCCAGCGGGATCAAGGAGACGTTGGAGCCGAACAGGCCGGTCTTGACCGAGACCCACTCCGGCTGGCCGCTGGCGTTGTCGAGGTAGACGTCCTCGACCTTGCCGATCTTGTCGCCGTCGCGGTCGGTGACGGTGGTACCGAAGAGAGCCTCGGGAGTGAAGTGGGACGCCATCGCGATTGCTTCCTTCCAGTCGTTCTGCGTGTCATCGAGTCATCTCGAGTGGAACAGATGGTCGTGCCGGTCGCACGGGGAAACCGTTCTGCGGTCTGCCACCGTGGTCAGCGGCGGGTGCGGATCGCGCCGACCACGCTGACACCGGTGGCGGCCACCGCAACCTGGAGGACCAGTTCGATCCAGTCGCTCCCGGGCGTGGCCGCAACACCGAGCGACCGGGTCAGCGGTTCCAGGGTCGCAGCGAGCGTCGCTGCGCTTCGGCCTTCCGCCGCGCCTCAGTCGCGGTCGGTGAACCCACGAGTCCACCGATGAGCTGCAACCCGCGGGCCGTGGTGCTGTTGCCGTTGCGCTGTTGCAGACGCCGGCCGGCGGCACCGAGCAGGCGGGCGGCGACCGGCGCGGCCAGGGACAGCAGGAGCCAGCGGCGCAACCCGCCGGAGAGCAGTACCCACATGACGATCTCCTGGAACGAGGGTTGAGGGACGCCCGCGACGACCGGGCTTGGGAGGTGTTCGAACGAGGACCCGCGGATCGCCCGCAACGCCGCCAGGACGCGTGCGGAGCCGGGGAGCCCGAAAGGGGGCGGTTCAGTGGACCCGGGGTCGGTGACGGCGGCGGCGGGCCACGGCCAGGCGAACGCGAGCGCGTGCATCGTCGCGGCCCAGCACCTGCTGCAGGTCCGCGGCGACGTCGTCGGTCGCGGCCACCACCGAGGTCAAGTCGGCGTCGGGTTCGACGGTGGCCTTCAACTCGACCACGAGCTGACCACGGTCGCGCACGACCCGGCTGCTGGCCGAGCGGACCCCGAAGGTCTCCTGCAGCACCTCGGCCGCGGTCGAGGCCGCACCGGAGGGGTCGATGAGCAGGCGCCCAGCGCGCCCGGAGCCGGGCAGGGACAGCGGACCCACGCCGCGCCGGGGCAGGTGCGCCAGCAGCCACCACAACCCCAGCAGCGCCGAGACCGCACCGGCGATGCCGACGGCCCACGGCCACCAGGCCGTGGTGAAGGTGTCCGAGGCGGTCTGCAGCTGCAGCGTCTGCGGGGAGCGGCTCCACACCCGCACCAGCCAGCCCGCCCCCCAGGCCGCGGTGGCCGCCCCGGCCACCAGCAGGACGATCCCGGCCAGCAGGGCCAGGAACCGGTCCAGTCCCAGGACAGCGCGGCTCATCGGTCGTCTCCTCGGCTGAGCTTCTGGCGGGGGCTGTGCACGGTGACCGCGACCCGCGGAGGCGTCCGCAGCGGCGCGAGGCTGTGGGTGACGGCCTCGGTGACGGCCTCGCGCAGGCCCTGGTCGGTGGTGGCGTGCACCGAGACGGAGACCTTGCGGCGCGTGGCGCTCGAGGACGCCTGCAGCACCCCGTCGATGTCGCCGGCCGCGCCGGAGGCCAGGCGGGCGACGTCGCGGGTGTGCAGGAAGATCCCCGTCTGCGAGGTCAGCGGCAACGTGCGGCGCGACCGCGGACGCACCGCGGTGACCAGCAGCCACAGGCCGATCAGCGCCACCACCACGCCGGCCGGGATCAGCCACCACGCCGGGGCGAACCCGCGCAGGCCTTCGGCGGCGGCGGGCAGCCATCGAGTTCCCGCGACGGCTCCGGTCGTCACGAGCGCTTCGCGCAGCAGCACGATCCCCAGCGCGGTGAGCAGCAGCGCCAGGACCGGACCGACCACGCCGATCGGGCCGCTGCCGCTCTTCTGCGTGGCTGGACGCATCGGCGTCCGCGCGGAAGTGCTGCGCTCAGGATCGAGGTCGGTGACCACTGGGCCAGAACTCACTGAACCCTTCTCCTCTCGGGTGTGGTGGGGCGCACGACCTTGGCGACACGGACCTCGACGGCGTCGACGTCCAGGTCGGCCAGCGTGCGCAACCGCTCGGCGACGTTGTCGCGCACCGCGGCGGCGACACGGGCCGCCGGCTGGGGCCAACGCGTGATGATCTCGACTTCGGCCCGGGCCCGGCGCCCGGCCAGGTGGACGTCCACCCGGGGGTAGCCCCGGCCCAACGTGTTCCCCACCGCGTTCGCCGTCGCGCTCAACGTCCCCTGCCCGCTGGCACCCTCGGCGTTGGCAGCGACTCCGGGGACCTCACGGGCGGCGGCCTCGGCGATGCGCCGCACCGCCTTGTCCTGGACCTGCAGCGAGCCGCGCCGGCCCATCTCGGCGATCTCCTGCGCAGAAGCCGCCGTCAGCACCTCCCGGCGCAGCCGGGTTGCCGCGGCCGCCGGCGACGCGGCAGGGGCGGAGGTGGCTGTCCCGGTGCGCCGGCCGCTGCCGGCGGGGACGAGAGCCGGCGCCGGCCACAGCGCGCCGGCCTCAGCCACGGCTGCGGCCCGGCAGCAGGCTCGCCAGGTCGATCTTGCCCTCCAGGTGGGCGCCGACGACGTACCCGACGCCGGCGAACAACAGGGCCAGGAACAACCAACCGAAACCGCCCTGGATGGTGATGAGGGCGAGCAGGAGGCCGGCGAACAGGCCGACGGTCGAGGCAGACACGAGAGTTTCTCCAAGGTGAGGTTCGGAGCCGTGCGGGCTCGGAACGACGAGACGAGGACGAGACGGCGACGAGACGGCCGCGGTGAGGCCGGTCGGGACGGCCGCACTGCGCTCCGGTGGACGGGAGGTGCGCTCAGGCGGCACTCGGCGCGGCGAGGTCCTCGACGAACACCAGCACCGGCACCGCGACGAGCGCGGCCACGGCCGCGTGGATCTGCTGGGCCACAGCGCGGATCGGGGAATCGAAGCTGAGGACGACGTGAACCTCCACCTCGTCCTGTCCCAGCTTCACCCCGGCGACGCGCCGGCCGGGAAGGTAGGTCGCGACCTCCCCGAAGCGGCCCGGGTGCAGACGCACGACCCCGGGAACGGCCAGCACCCGGGCCGCGATCTCGTCGGCGGGCTGAGTCAACGGCGTCAACGGCGTCGGCGAGGAGCCGGTCACTGGACGCGCGCGGTGCGCTGCTCGGCCTCGTCGTCGGCCGCGTCGTCCTCGGGCAGGTGGATGTCGGCCACGGAGATGTTGACCTCGGTGACCTGCAGGCCGGTCATCCGCTCGACCGAGGCGATCACGTTGCGCCGCACCCCGGCGGCGAGGTCGGCGATGGCCACGCCGTACTCGGCGATGAGGTCGATGTCGACCGCGGCCTGAGTTTCCCCGACCTCGACCGAGACACCCTGGGAGTGGTTGACCCGGCCGCCGGGGATGCGCTCGCGCAGCGCGCCGACCGCGCGGGAGGCGCCGCCACCCAGGGCGTGGACTCCGGAGACGTCCTTGGCCGCGATGCCGGCGATCTTGGACACGACGGTGTCGGCGATGGAGGTGGTGCCCTGGGCCGAGACCAGCGGGCCGCCGTCGCGGCTGATCAGGCTGCTGGAGCCGGAGGTCGAGGCGGCGGTGGTGGTGAGGGTGGATTCGCTCACGGGTTGAACTCCTTCGGCTGGTGGCGCTGGCAGCCAGGTCGGTGCCCGTGGTGCCCGCACACTGGGTTCGTGCGGTGGACCGGGGCCCTGCCTGCTGTCGCTGCGGTGGTGTGTCGAAGGGATTGAGCGCTCAACCGGGAAAACGTCACGCTCCCCATGTTGTGAGCTACGTCACATGGACGAGGGAGGCCTCAAGTCGCGGCTTGCAGTTGCCGACCCCCGTGAGTGCTGGTGCACTCACCCCGTTCAGGCCGCAGGGACGTTCCCCCGCAGGGCTGAGCGTCGAAGGAGCGCAGCGTGCAGGAAGGCCACCGTGTGAGTCGGATCCCGTCACCGTGCTGGGTCCGCACCGCCCGGACGACGCCGTGAGCTTCACCCGCCCCCGGCACACCCACGCGCTCCCGGGGCAGCCCAGCCAGGTCCGCGGGCAGTCCGGTCCGCTCGCACCAGCGGCCCCGGCTCCCGACGAGGTCCTGGCCCGCCGGGCCGGACTGGGCGACAAGGACGCCTTCGCCCAGCTCGTCGACCGGCACGGGCCTCACGTCTACCGCTACGTCTCGCGTCTGCTGCAGGACACCACCGACGCCCAGGACTGCGTGCAGGAGGTGATGCTCGCGGCGTGGAAGAACATCGCCGGCTTCCGCGGGGAGGCCTCGGTACGCACCTGGCTGCTGGTGCTGGGCCGCAACGAGGCGCAGAAGATGCTGCAACGCCGCCGCCCCACCTTCCCGCAGTCCGGATCGCGCCCGGCCCTCGACTTCGAGACCGCCGTGCGCGAGGTGCGGGATCTGCACGCCGACCCCGAAGGTGACACCATCGAAGCCGGGCTCCTGGTGGCGCTGGACGCCGCGCTGCGGCTGCTGCCCGAGCGGCAGCGCAGCGTGTGGATCCTGCGGGAGGTCGAGGACCTGTCCTACGCCGAGATCGCCACCATCGTCGGCAGCACTCCCACGGCAGTTCGTGGACTGCTGCAACGGGCCCGTGCCGCGGTCGCACAGAGCCTGGAGGAGTGGCGGTGAACGACACGATCGACCCCGACGGCACCGGTGAGCCGGAACGCCCGAGCCAAGCCGCCCACCTGGAGGCACGGGACGCCGCAGACGAGCTCGAGGACGCCGCGATCGCGGCTGCGCCGATCTCCCCTGCAGCGCAGGAGCGGTTGGCGCAGGCGACCGCGCTGCTCCGGCAGCACACCGACAGCGGCTGGAAGGCCATGCAGGCCAGTGTCATCGCCCGCGCGTTGGCCGCCTTCCGTCCCTCCGCGCCGGTGCGTGGCCGCCACGAGTCCGGGGACTTCCTCGTCGCCTCCGACGTTCTCGTGGCCCGGCTGCGGCAGGTCGTCGACGCCGTTCCGCAGGCGGCGGCGCAGAGGATCACCTGCGCCACCGGCGCGCGGGACGAACTGGAGTCGGTGACGATCCAGCTCATCGCCGGCTACGGGGCAGTGCTGACCGACCTGGCCGCCCGGGTTCACACCGAGGCCCTCGACTGCCTGCACGAACTGCTCGGCCCCCTGGCCCCCACCGCCGAGCAGGTGCACACGCACGTGCACATCGGCGACGTCTCCGACGACCCGCGAACCTTCACCTGAGGACGACACGTCGGGCTCCCTGGTCGTTCGCCTCCGCGGACCGGTGGTGGCCCGACGTCTGACCCGCCGACAACGCTGGCCACGTCAGGACCGTGCGTGGACGTCGATCCGAGCGCGACGGGACTGGCCCTCCGGCGTTCCGGAGCAGGAGTCGTGGAGCGGCGGGATGTAAAGCCCCTCTCGATCGGCGCGTACCGCCGCGAGCGTCCGCGTCGGAGTACCGAGCTTGACGAGCACGTGCTCGAGGTGAGCCGCGACGGTCCGCGGCGTCACGGCCAACGCGCTCGCGATCTCCTGGTTGGAGCAGCCGTCCACCACGAACCCGAGCACCTGGAGCTCACGCGAGGTGAGCCCGTGCAGCTCGGGCACCCGGGACAGCAGCACCACCCCGCACAGCTCCGCCGGGACGTCGTCGGGCGCGGCGACGACGGTGACGCGTACGTGACCGCCCTGAGCGTGCCGTCCGTCGCGGGGCCAGAGGAAGGAGAACCACGCCTGCCCACCTGCGAGCCGCGAGCACGCGGCGGCCAGGAGCGGGGAGCCGGGCGCGAACAGCGGGTCGCCGTCCAGGCCGAGCACCGGCTCGGTCCGCCCGTCCCTGCGCAGGACCGCCCCGGCGGTCGCCCCCCGGACCAGGCGTGCGACGGTGACGAGGGAGCGCATCGGGTCGATGCCGTGGGTGAGGACCGGAATCAGCGCCGCGAGCCGTTCGCGGGTCGCGGCGGAAGGAGGCGTCCTGTCGCCGGACAGCAGAGCGAGGAAGCCGACGTGGCGGTGGTCGGGGCCGAAGAGCGCGACGGCCAGGGCTTCGTGGATGCCGGCCGGGACGAGGCACTCGGCCCAGGTCGGAAGTTCCACGGCGGAGTAGGGCAGGTCCGACGGGCTGAGCGGTGGCCGGTTCCGGTCGGTACCGGTGACCTCGATGTCGTGCGCCATCGACGGTCCGCTGAGGTACTCCACGACCCGGGCGTCCAGGTCGATGCTGGTCGACGAGCTGTAGCGGCCGCTGAGGGGGTCGGCGAGAGCGAGCCACGCGGCGTCGAACGGCACCACGCGGCGCAGCTCCTCCAGCATCGCTCTGGCCCGCACCGGCACCGGGTCGGTCGACTCGACGATCACCGCCAACGCCGTACCGCGGCTTTCGGCCACTGGAACCCACCTCCGGGCGACGGGGAGGAGGTGCCGAAACCGCCGTCGACGGCGGACGGCCGCGATCACGCCCCGCGCTGCACGGACACCGTGGGCCGGACACCCCTCGTACCTGGAGGTGCGGCACACGCCTGCCGACCACAGCATGCCCCGGCCGGTCTGCCGTAGCCACCCCGAGCCGGTCACCACATCGGCGAGAGCACGCGGGAACGGCACGCGCGCCGTTCCCGCGTGCCGTTCCCGTCACTGCCCCAGGTTCGTGACCAGGTTGATGGCCACCGCCAGAACGCCCGTGCCGAAGGCGTAGGAGAGCAGAGCGTGACCGAGAGCGGCCTTCCGGGCGCGCGTGGTCGTGGGCTCGGTCTCGGAGACGGCGTAGGACATCCCGATGGTGAACGCGAGGTACGCGAAGTCGCTGTACCTCGGGTCCCCGTCCTGCTTGAAGTCGATGCCTCTCGCGGGGCCTCCCGTGCCGGGCTCGTCGAGGTAGTACAGGCGTGCGTACTTGAAGGCGTAGACGGTGTTCACCAGCGCCCAGGACAGCGCGACGCTGACCACGCTGAGCAGCACGGAGGCGACGGTGACGGGGTCCTGCCGGCTGCTCGACTGCACCAGCGCCACGACGACCACGGCCAGGCTCGCGACGGCTGCCGCGATCAGCCACGCGTCCGTCGACCGGGTCGACCTCTCCTCGTCCGCCAGGCGGTTGGTCCCCGCGGCGTCCTGGGGCCAGCTCTTGCGCCAGACCCAGGTGAGCAGGACGGCGACGGTGACGGTCCAGCTGACCAGCGGCAGCAGCCGGGGATGGGCCAGGAGGCCGACCACCGCTCCTGCGGCCAGGCCGACGGCCAGACTGGTGAGCGCCCGGCGAGCCGACAGCAACCGACCGCCCCCGGCGCTCGGCCTCGAGTTCGTCACAGCACCTCCCTCCCCGCCCCCGCCGGTTCCGCCGGGGGCCTCAGGCGTCCGGGCGGAACACGGCTCGGACGCACCCGTCCTCCTTCTCCTTGAACATCCGGTAGCCCTTCGGCCCCTCGCGCAGCGGCATGACGTGCGTGGCGAGGTGCTCGGTGCGCACCTCGCCCCGGCTCATGTCCTCGAGGATCTGCGGCACGTAGCGGTGCCCGTGCTGCTGGGCCCCGCGCAGGGTGAGCGCCTTGTTCATCACCGCGCCCAGCGGGAACTTGTCGACGAGTCCGGCGAAGACGCCGAGGGTGAACACGGTCCCGCCCTTGCGGCAGGCGTAGATCGCCTGACGCACCGCGGTGGGACGGTCGGTCTGCAACCGCATCTGCTGCTTGACCTGGTCGTAGACGTACTGGGGGCCGGGGCTGTGCGCCTCCATGCCCACGGCCTCGATGCACACGTCCGGTCCGCGACCGCCGGTGGCCTCCCGCAGTTCGGCGGGAACGTCGACCTCCTCGTAGTCGAGGGTTTCGGCGCCGATGTGCGTGCGGACCTGCTCGAGCCGGTTGTCGTACCGGTCGATGACGACGACCCGCTCGGCGCCCATGAGCATCGCCGCGCGGGCCGCCATCTGGCCCACGCCGCCGGCGCCCCACACCGCGACCACGTCCCCCGGCTGCACCCCGGCCTGGTGCGCGCCCGTCCAGCCGGTGGGCGCCGCGTCGGAGGCGAACAGCGCCCGCTCGTCGGAGACGTCACCGGGGATGGCGAAGGCTCCCTGGTCGGCGTACGGGACGCGGATGTAGCGCGCGTGGCTGCCCGCCCACCCGCCCATCGCGTGGGAGTACCCGAAGCAGCCGCCGATGGACTGGCCCCACAACGCCTCGGTGATCCCCGGGTTGGGGTTCCCGTTGTCGCACAACGACCACAACCCCTGTCGGCAGTACCAGCACTGCCCGCAGCCGATGAAGGAGACCACCACGACGCGGTCGCCCACGCGGTGCCTGGTCACCTCCGGACCGACCTCGGCCACCGTGCCCATGAACTCGTGCCCGAGCACGTCACCGGCCCGCATGGCGGGGATGTAACCCCCCATCAGGTGCAGGTCCGAACCGCAGGTGGCGCTCAACCCCACCTCGAGGATGATGTCGCCGCCGTTGAGGATCTTCGGCTCGGGGACGTCCTCGACGCCGATCTCGTTCACCCCGCGCCAGGTCACCGCCTTCACCGCACACCCGCCTTCGGTGCCACCCGGGTCCAGGTCTCCACGAGCAGACCTCCCGGGGTCGCCGTCCGCTCACCGTGCGGCGTGGGATCCACCGCCAGCACCTCACCCACCTCCAGGAGTTGCTTGGCCTTGCGCAACGCGGACCGCAGGTCGGCCTGCGGGTCGCTACCGCCCAGGCGACGGGCTGCGCCACCGGAGGGCTGGCGGCGCAGCCGGGCGCCGAGTTCGGTCCCCTTGCCGCCCGGGGCCGGGCTGGTGCGGACCTCGATCCGGTCGCCGTACTCGGCCAGCGGCGCGGGCAGCCGTGCGGTGTCCACCTCCGCCGCCTCCCCGTCGACGGTGACGACGAGCCACCCCGACGCCGGGGCGGCCGACCCGGGTCCGGACCCGGCGGGGTCCAGGACCGAGCGGATCCCGCGGACGACCGTGCCGCCGGCCCGAGCGGCCAGGGACGCTGCGCTGTGCAGGGTCGACGTCACGAGGGGCCTCCCGCAGGCTGCCCGGCACCGGCGAACTCCTGCACGATGCGTTCGCAGAACGCGGGCAGGTCGTCGGGAGAGCGGCTGGTCGTGATGTTGCCGTCGGTCACGACCTCCTCGTCGACCACCTCTGCCCCGGCGTTGCGCAGGTCGGTGCGCACGCTGGGCCACGAGGTCAGCCGGCGACCGCGCGCGACGTCGGCCTCGACGAAGTTCCACGGGCCGTGGCAGATCGAGGCGACCGGTTTGCCAGACTGGACGAAGTCGCGGACGAACCGCACCGCGGCGGGTTCCATCCGCAGCTTGTCCGGGTTGACCGTCCCGCCCGGCAGGAGCAGCGCATCGAAGTCGTCGACCGAGACCGCGTCGACCAGTTCGTCGACCGCGAAGGTGCCCGCGTCCTCCAGATCCTGGTTGCGCGCCTGGATCTCGCCGCTGGCGATGGAGACGACGACGGTGCGGGCACCGACGCCGTCCAGCGCCTGCCGCGGTTGCTCCAGTTCGACCCGCTCCACGCCGTCGGCCGCGAGGATGGCGACGCGGCGCCCGTCCAGTCCGCCGGCCACGTCAGGCCCCCGCCGCGGGGTGCAGGACGACCTTCGTCCAGCCGTCGTCCCGCTTGTCGAAGTGCTCGTAGGCCTCCGGCGCGCGGTCCAGGGGCAGTTCGTGGCTCACGATGAACGACGGTTCCGCCTTGCCCCCGGCGATGAGGTCGCGCAACTGCCGGTTGTACTTCTTGACCGGCGCCTGGCCGGTGCCGAGGTGCTGTCCCTTGAACCAGAACATGCCGTAGTCGAAGGCGAGTTTGCCCTGCTTGGCCAGTTCGTCGGCCCCGCCGGGGTCCTGGGGCACGAACACACCGACGTTGCCGATCTTCCCGGTGAAGCGCACCGAGGCGACCAGCCGGTTCATCGTCAGGTTGGCCTGTTCCTGGCCGTCGGGTTCGTGGGCCTGGTAGCCGACGCACTCGCAGCCGTTGTCCGCCCCGAGCCCCAGCGTCTCCTCCAGGACGGCCTGCACTGGATCGACCTCGGAGTCGTCGATGGCGATCGCGCCGATCGCCTCGGCCAACCGCAGCCGGTCGGGTTGGCGGTCGACGACGAACACCTTGCCGGCCCCGCGCAGGGTCGCCGACAGGGCGGCCATCAGCCCGACCGGGCCGGCGCCGTAGATGACGGTCTGGTCCCCGGGTTTCACGCCGGCCAGCTCGGTGGCGTGGTAGCCGGTGGGGAAGATGTCGGCGAGCATCACGTAGTCGGTCTGGCGCTGCTCGGCGTCCTCGCCCAGCCGCAGGCAGTTGAAGTCCCCCCAGGGCACCCGCAGGAACTCGGCCTGCCCCCCGGCGTAGGGACCCATGTCGGCGAAACCGTACGCGGCACCCGCCATCTTCGGGTCCGGCTGCGCGGTCAGGCAGTAGTTCGTGAGCTGGCGCTCGCAGTTCTTGCAGTGCCCGCAGGCGATGTTGAACGGCAGGACGACCCAGTCGCCCACGCGGACCTTGTCGACCCCGTCGCCGACCTCGACCACCTGGCCCATGTTCTCGTGCCCGAAGGAGCGACCGGTTTCGAAGTCGGTCCGGCCCTCGTACATGTGCAGGTCCGAGCCGCAGATGTTCGTCGACGTGATCCGCACCACGACGTCGGTCGCCCGCTCGATCCGAGCGTCCGGGACGTCCTTGACGCTGACCTGCCGCGGCCCCTCGTAGACCACTGCCTTCATGTCGCCTCCTCGCTCCGTGCCCACCACGCCGCGTGTTCGCGCGCACCTCCATTCCACTCGCGCAGCAGGCGGCCCGGTATTGGCAGATGTACCGATCTCCGACGGGGTCTCGGCTCGATGGCTGCCGCCGGCCTGGAGGCGGGCCCGGAGGCCCGGCCTCTAGGATCGCCGACGTCGGGGAACGAGGAACGCAGGGCGGAGGCTGAGGTGCCGGGACGCGGGACGGCCGCTGGCGCAGGCCGCCACCCCGGCCTCCGGGACGTCGCCCGGGTCGCCGGCGTCTCCCACCAGACCGTCTCGCGGGTGTTGAACGACCTGCCCGACGTCGCGCCCACCACGAGGTCGAAGGTGCTGGCCGCCGTCGAGGAGTTGGGATACCGGCGCAACCTGACGGCCCGGAACCTGGCGACGAACCGCTCCGGGACCCTGGGCATCGTCACGGACGCCTCACCGCGCCTGGGACCGGTCAGCACGCTGATGGCGCTGGAGACGGCGGCGCGGACCCAGGGACTGACCTGTGCCGTGGTGACGATCCGCGAGCCCTACGCCACGTCCGTCCCCGCCGCCCTGCGCGGTCTGGAGGAGATGGGCGTGCACGGCATCGTCGCCATCGCCCCGCTGGCCGCCGCGGCGGCGACGGTACGCGCCTACCGCGCCCGGGTACCGCTGGTCCTGATCGCCGCCGGTGAGGTCTCCACGCCGAGAGTGCTGGCCCTGGGCGAGGACCAGGAGCTGGGTGCCCGCATCGCGACACAGCACCTGATCCGTCTGGGACACAGGGACGTCGTGCACATCGCCGGCTCGCTGGACTGGCTGGACGGTCGGGTCCGCCACCGCGGTTGGGCGGCGGAGATGGACGAGGCCGGACTGGCGAGCCACCGGTGGTTCGAGAGCGATTGGAGCCCGGCCTACGCCTACGCCCTGGGGAAGACCCTCCTGGAGGAGGGTCTTCCCACCGCCGTCTTCGCCGCCAGCGACCACATGGCCCTGGGGCTGCTGCGGGCCTTCGCCGAGAGCGGCGTGCGCGTCCCGCACGACGTCAGCGTGATCGGGTACGACGACGTGGAGGGGTCGGACTTCTTCTTCCCGCCCCTGACCACCGTGCGTCAGGACTTCACGGAGCTGGCCCGCGACGCCTTGAACCTGCTGGAGGATCCCGCGAGCGCTGCGCTGCGCGAGGAACCGCCGAAGGCACCCACGTTGGTGGTGCGCGGCAGCACCGCCGCTCCGCGCGCCTGACGTTCCCGCTCGACGCGCACCCTTCACGGCCGCCCGGGCGGGTGTGGACGTTCGCACCCCGCCCTCTGCAACCGGCGCACCGCCCCTGCGACGACACCCCGACGGCCCTCTCACCGGCACTTTGTGACATGTGTCACCCCACTTGACACTGCCACTGTTACCGGTCACGGTAGGCGTCACACCGACCGACGGGCGGGGCACGGGGGCGCTACGACGAGCACCCGGCAGGGGCGGCAACCAGTCGCTCGACCCCGCCGACGGCACCACCCCGAAGCAACCGGATGCCACCGCACGCGCCACCGCGTGAGCACCCGGCACAACACGAGGAGACGAGGACATGCGCAGGACGATGACGTCCGTCGCCGGACTGCTGACCGCGGCGGCCCTGGTGCTGACCGGGTGCACCTCCGCCAGCACCGGAACCGACGAGGTCGACCCCGCCGTCGCGGCCAAGGCCGACGAGGCGCTCGCCGCCGCGACCAGCACGGTGCTGTCCAAGGGACCGCACGGCGAGGACGCGGCACCGGCCTCGGTGGCCGACCTCACCGACGCCGAGGTCCAGCAGGTCGAGGACCTGCACCTGAAGGCCGCCATCGTCATGCACTACGGCGGCAACGACTGGGCCAACGCGCAGATCGCGGGCCTGCGCGAGCGCTTCGCCGAACTCGGCATCGAGGTGGTGGCCACCACCGACGCCAACTTCAAACCGGACAAGCAGGTCTCCGACATCGAGACCGTCCTCACCAAGGATCCCGACATCATCGTCTCGATCCCCACCGACCCCGTGGCGACCGCCGCCGCGTACGAGAAGGCCGCCGCGGCCGGCGTGAAACTCGTCTTCATGGACAACGCCCCGCAGGGGCTGATCGCCGGTGAGGACTACGTCTCGGTCGTCTCCGCGGACAACCTCGGCAACGGCGTCATCTCCGCGCACCTGCTGGCCAAGGCCACGGGCGGCAAGGGGAAGATCGGCATCATCCACCACGAGGCCGACTTCTTCGCCACCCAGCAGCGCTACCAGGGTTTCACCGAAACCCTGACTGCGGACTACCCGGACATGGAGGTCGTCGAGGACCAGGGCATCGCCGGTCCCGACTTCGCCGGTGACGCCCAGGGCGCTGCCAACGCCATGCTCGCCAAACACCCCGACCTGACCGGGATCTGGGCCGTCTGGGACGTCCCGGCCGAGGGCGTGATGGCCGCCGCCCGCGCCTCCGGCCGCACCGACCTCAAGATCGCCACCCAGGACCTCGGGACCAACGTCGCGATCGCCCTCGCCGACGACGAGCTCGTCGTCGGCCTGGGCGCACAGGTGCCCTTCGACCAGGCCGTCACCGAGGCGAACCTGGCCGCGGGTGCGTTCATCGGCAAGCAGGCACCGCCCTACGTCGCCCTCAACGGCCTGCCCGTCACGCACGACAACGTCCTGGACGCCTGGAAGCAGGTCTACCACCAGGACGCGCCCCAGGAACTGCAGGACTCGGCGAAGGACTGATCCGTGCGACCCCCGGCGGCAGCACAGAGGAGAAACCCCGTGTCCGAGGCGCAAGCCCGATCGTCCGATGGGCCCGGCGACGAAGCGGCCATCCGCATGCGCGGCATCGAGAAGAGCTTCGACGGTGTCGTCGTGCTGCGCGGCGTCGACTTCGAGGTCGCCCGCGGCGAGGTCCACGCCCTCGCCGGGGGCAACGGCGCCGGCAAGTCGACGCTCATGAAGATCCTGCAGGGCGTCTACACCCGGGATGCGGGAACCATCGAGGTCGACGGACGCCCCGTGGAGATCGGCTCGATCCACGACGCCCGGGCGGCCGGGATCGGCATGGTGTTCCAGGAGTTCAGCCTGGTGCCCAGCCTCACCGTGGCGCAGAACATCTTCCTGGCCGCCGAACCGTTGGGACGCAGCCGTCTCATCGACGACCGCGCCGCGGTCCGCCGGGCGGCGCAGGTGTTCGAGGAGATGGGCGTGCAGGTCGACCCGCGCGCCGTGGTCGCCGACCTCAGCACCGCGTACTGGCAGCTCACCGAGATCGCCAAGGCCCTCGCCCAGAACGCCAAGGTCCTCGTCATGGACGAACCGACCGCCAGCCTGGCCCGCCACGAGAGCGAGGCGCTGTTCGAACTCATCGAGCGCCTCAAGGCCCGCGGCATCGCCGTCGTCTACATCTCCCACCGCATGGAGGAGGTGTACCGGATCGCAGACCGGATCACCGTCCTGCGCGACGGGAACAGGTTGCTGACCCGGCCCCTGACCGACATCACACCCGCGCAGATCGTCGAGGGCATCGTCGGGCGGACCCTCGGGAACGAGATGGCCTACCGGCGGCGTGAGGGCGTCGAGCCGGGCGAGGTGCTCCTGGAGGCTCGCGGGCTGAACTCCCCACCGAAGGTCCGCGACGTCTCCTTCACGCTGCGCGCCGGGGAGATCATCGGCCTGGCCGGACTGATGGGCAGCGGGCGCACCGAACTCGCCCGCGCCCTGTTCGGCATCGACAAGGTGACCTCCGGGCAGATCAGCGTCCGCGGGAGCACCGCCGACCTGTCGTCGCCGGCCAAGGCCATCGAGGCCGGTCTCGCCCTCATCCCCGAGGACCGCCGGGAGCAGGGCCTGGTGCTGGACCACTCCGTCACCGACAACCTGCTGCTCCCCCTGCTCAAGGAGGTCGAACACGGTCCGCTGCTGGACCGCCGGCGTGCACGTGACCTGTCCGGCGACCTCATCCGCCGCTTCGCCGTGAAGGTCGCGCACCCCCACCGGCCGGTCAGGCTGCTCTCCGGCGGCAACCAGCAGAAGGTCGTGCTCGCCAAGTGGATGGGCACCGACCCCGACGTCCTGATCCTCGACGAGCCCACCGCCGGCGTCGACATCGGCACCAAGAGCGAGATCGTGGAGATGATCCGTGCGCTCGCCGCCGCCGGCAAGGGCGTGATCGTCATCTCCTCGGAATACCCCGAACTCCTGGCGGTCAGCGACCGCGTGCTGATCATCCGTGACGGAACCGTCACCGACGAGTACCCGCGCGATGCGATCGCCGACGAGGAGTTCCTCGAACTAGCCGTCCAGGGAGTAGCTCGATGAGCACCGCCACCGTCCCCCAGAACACCTCGTCGACCGCGGCCGTGCTCGGTCGCCTCGACTGGCGCCGCTACGTCATCTACATCGGCTTCGCGGTCGTCTTCGCCTTCTTCGCAATCCTCCTGCGCGACGACGGCTTCCTGTCGCCGAACAACCTGCTGAACATCTTCCGGCAGACCGCCACCATCACCGTCATCGCCGTCGGCATGACGTTCGTCATCGCCTGCGCCCAGATCGACCTCAGCGTGGGGTCGGTGGCCGGTCTGTCGTCGGTCTGCGCCGCCATGGCCATCACCCAGTACGGCCTGGTGGCCGGTGTCATCGCCGGCCTGCTGGTGGGGCTCGTCATCGGATCCCTCAACGGCGCCCTGGTCAGCCTGCTGGGCATCCCCTCGTTCCTGGTGACCCTGGGCATGCTCGGGGTGGCCGCAGGCCTGGCGCAGTGGATCACCGCGTCCGCGCCGCAGCCCATCCTCGACGACACCTTCAACCTGGTCTTCGGCGGCGGGAACTTCGGCATGGTCCCCGGTCTGCTGGTGTGGAGCGTCGTCTTCGTCGTCGCCGGGGCGGTCGTGCTCGGCAAGACCCGGTTCGGCCGCCAGGTGCTCGCCACCGGCGGCAACCGGACCGCCGCCCAGTTCACCGGTGTGAACACCAAGCGCATCACCTTCACCGTGATGCTCCTGTCCGGCCTGGTCGCCTCGGTCGCCGGCATGCTCTACGCCGGGCGGCTCGAGTCCGGCCGGTTCCAGTGGGGCGCCGGTGACGAACTGTCCGCCATCGCCGCCGTCATCCTCGGGGGCACCAGCCTCTTCGGGGGTGCCGGTTCGGTCGTCGGCACGCTCATGGGCGCCCTGCTCATCGGGCTCATCAACAACGGCCTCATCCTGGCCGGCCTCGACTCCAGCCAGCAGCAGGTCGTCCGCGGCGCGATCATCATCCTCGCCGTCGCCCTGGCCCGCAAGAAGTGACCCCGCCCCGACGACGGGGCGAACCCACCACGACCTGAGGAACAGTTGTGCGACTCGCGTACCACACCATCACCTGGGGCGGCGTCGTCGGTCACGCCACCGGCGTCACCAGCGTCAAGGACCTCTTCTACCGGACCAACGGCTCGATGGCCGAGGCCGTGCGCGACATCGGCGCCGCCGGTTACGAGGGCACCGAGATGTTCGACGGGAACCTCCTCGACTTCGCCGACCACCCCGGGACCCTGACGGACCTGCTCGACCAGGCCGGCCTGGAACTGGTCAGCGTCTACACCGGCGCGAACTTCGTCTACGCCGACGTCCTGCCGGACGAGCTGCACCGCATCCGGCGCGCCGCCGAACTGGCGGCCACCTTCGGCGCCGGCCGGCTGGTCGTCGGCGGGGGCGCCACCCGCAGCGCAGGCATCGCCGAGCAGGACCACGACCGCCTCGGGGAGGCGCTGGACCGCGTCACCGAGATCGCGGAGGAACACGGCCTAGAAGCCAGTTACCACCCGCACCTCTCGACCATCGTCGAGAACCCGGACCAGCTCGACCGCCTGATGAGCCGTACCCGCATCGGGTTCTGCCCCGACACCGCGCACCTGGCCGCGGGGGGTGGCGATCCCGCCGCCCTCATCCGCAAGTACCCCGAACGGATCAGGCACGTCCACCTCAAGGACTTCCGCCCCGAGCCGTTCGCCTTCCTCCCGCTGGGCGAGGGCACGCTCGACCTGCCCGACGTCGTCGCGGCCGTGCGCGAGTCCGGCTACGACAGCTGGCTCGTCGTGGAGCTCGACGAGTACGCCGGGCACCCCGCCGAAGCGGCCCGGACCAGCAAGGCGTACCTGGACCGGCTGCTGGCCGCCGGATCCTGAGGCTGTCGCCTCCTCCCCCGACGACTCACCACCACGACTCCTGGAGAACGCACCGTGCAAACCCTCAACGTCGGCCTCATCGGCGGCGGCTTCATGGGCAAGGCCCACTCCCTGGCCTACGCGGCCATGCCGATGTTCTTCTGGCCCGCCCCCGCGCTGCCCGTGCGCTCGATCATCGCCGAGTCGAACGAGACGCTGGCCGCGCAGGCCGCCCGGCGCTTCGGGTTCGAGCGGTCCACCGACGACTGGCGCAAGGTCGTCGAGGACCCCGACGTCGACGTCGTCGACATCGCCACGCCCAACCACCTGCACGCCGAGATCGCCGTCGCGGCCGCCCGGGCCGGCAAGCACATCATCTGCGAGAAGCCGCTGGCGCGCACCGCGGCCGAGGCCGAGCAGATGTGGAACGCCGTCAAGGACGCCGGAACCGTGCACATGGTGGCCTTCAACTACCGCCGCACCCCTGCCGTCGCCCTGGCGAAGAAGTACATCGAGGAGGGCGCCATCGGCCGCGTCCTGAACTTCCGCGGAACCTACCTGCAGGACTGGAGCGCCGACCCGGACTCGCCGCTGTCGTGGCGCTTCCAGAAGAAGATCGCCGGTTCCGGTGCGATGGGCGACATCGGCAGCCACGTCGTGGACCTCGCGCGCTACCTCGTCGGCGAGATCGCCAGCGTCAACGCGATGGCGTCCACGTTCGTCCCCACCCGGCCCCTGCAGTCCGGCGGTGCCGACAGCCTGGGAAACGCCAAGGGCGGCGACGGTCCCCGCGGTGAGGTGGACGTCGACGACGAGGTGATGACGATGCTGCGCTTCGAAGGCGGCGCCGTCGGGTCCCTCGAGGCGACCCGCAACGCGTGGGGCCGCAACAACCACATCACCTTCGAGATCCACGGCACCGAGGGCTCCATCGTCTTCAACTACGAGCGCCGCGACGAGCTGCAGGTGTGCTTCGCAGGCGACGGCGACGACCGGCGCGGTTTCCGCACCGTCTACACCGGCCCGAACACCCCCTACGGGCAGGGGTTGTGGCCGATCCCCGCACTGGGCATCGGTTACGGCGAGACGAAGATCATCGAGGCGTACGACTTCTTCACCGCCGTTGCCACCGGCGGCTCGGTCAGCCCGAACTTCGAGGACGGCTACCAGGCGACCCTCGTCGACGAGGCCATCCTCGCCTCGGCGGGCACCGGAACGTGGACCGACGTTCCCCGGGTCGCCGGGTGAGCACGCCCACCGTTCCGGGCCGCCCCGCCGAGGCCGCCGGGTACGTCCTGGTCGCGGTTCTGCGGGCCCGGCCCGGGCGGGCCGGACAGGTGCTGACCCGGCTGCACGAACTGGCCTCGGTCAGCCTGGCCGGGCCCGGCTGCCTGCAGTACCGCCTCCACCGCGAGGAGGACGACGCGTCCACCTTCGCGCTCTACGAGGAGTGGCAGGACGAGGCGGCCTGGCGGCGCCACGACTCCGAGGCGCAGGTGGTCGAACTGCTGGCCGCACTGGCACCCGACCTCGCCGAGCCCATCGCGGTGCAGCGACTGCTGCCCATCTGACTCCCGGAGCTCAGCGGCGCCTCCTCGGTCGCCACCGCGAAGATCGCTGCGGCCGCCGTCGCGGCGGCCGCAGCGCGGGACGACGGACGGGACGTGGCAGGTTCGCGCCCCAGCCCGCCAGATCACGCGTCAACACCACCCGCGTCCAGACGGAACAGGGTCCCTCACCGGCCCTGTTCCGCCGTACCGGCGGAAGAGACGGCACCGGATCGACGCTGATCCGGTCGCTGTCGCGACGTCCTGGCGGAGTGCTTCGGGCCCTCTCACCGGCACAGCCGCCCGGACGCGCTGGGTGCTGCGCAGCCAGGGAACGGCCGCACGAACGACCGGTGCTCGAGTCGGGTGAAGCTCCGCCGAGCGACGTGAACAACCTCCTCGTCGTGCGTCCGGTGTGCCCTTCGCCATCGCCCGCAGCGTGCGCCCCACCAGCCCGCTCCCCTGCGGCCGCTGGCGGACGCCCGCCCTGCCGACCGTGTCCGCGACGGTCACCGGACGTCTGCTCCCGACCCCACGGATGCACCACACGGTTCCCGGATCACCCGCCGGGCCGACGGTCGACGTGCGCGCTTGACCACCGACCAGCTCCCCGTTACGTTGACGCAACCGGTTGCGCAACGATGCTGACGAAGGAGTTGTCCGATGCCGCACCCCCGAGAAGTAGCGAGACGCTCGGCCCTGACCGCCGCTTTGGCGAGCCCACTGCTCGCCGCCGCATGCGCCCCCACCCCGCCGTCGTCCGAGGACTCCTCCGAGGAGTCGGGGGGTAGCAGCATCACGGTGGGCATGGAGGCTGGTTCGCCGCACGAGACCTTCTACAAGGACCTGGCTGCCGCGTTCACGCAGCAGACCGGAGTCCGGGTCGAGATACTCGGCGTCCCGCACGACGGCATGCACCAGCAGTTCCTGTCGGACGCCATCGCCGGCGGCACCGCCTACGACGTCCTCATGGTCGACGAGCCCTGGATCGCGGAGTTCGCGGAGAACGGGTACCTGGAGCCGTTGGACGACCGGATCAGCGAGGACGAGCGCGGCGACTTCGTGCAGGGCACCCTCGACACGGTCAGATACGACGGCTCCCTCTACGCCCTCCCCTTCCTGGTCCACAACCTCGTCACCTACTACCGGCCGAGTCTCCTGACGGCCGCCGGAGTGGCCGGTCCACCGGCCACGTGGCAGGAGTACCGCGACACGGCACGCCTGCTCACCGACACCGCCGGCGGAACCTGGGGAACGATGATCCCGGGCAACCGGGACGGCGAGGTCGCCACCCGCTTCGAGAGCTACGTCCAGCAGGCCGGTGGTGACATCGTCGACAGCTCGGGCCACCCCGACATCGACAGCCCCCAGGCACTGGCCGCACTGCAGCTGATGACCGGTATCCAGTTCGACGACGCCTCCAGTCCTCCCGGGCTGCACGACCTGTCCGCGATCCAAGGACAGTTCCTCGAGGGCAAGGTCGCGATGGTCTCGGTGTGGCCGTACCTGTGGGCGATGGCGACCGACCCGGCCCAGTCGAAGATCTCCGACGACGTCGCGGTGGCGCTCAACCCGGGTAACCCGGATCAGGTGGCCACGACGTTCTCCTGGGGTTTCGGGGTGTCCGCCGGATCGAACGCCAAGGAAGCAGCCTGGAAGTGGGTCTCCTGGGCCACCGGTTCCGACGTGCTCGCCCGCAAGGGCGTCGAGCAGCTCTCACCGGTGCCCCGGATCTCTGCGATGGAGGCTGTGACCACCTCTGAGGAGCTGACCGACCGGGACCGAGCGGCGTTGGCCGTCTTCTCCGACTCGGTCTCGCGAAGCACGACCATGCCGATGACCCCGCTCTACTCGTCCTACCAGTCCGCCATGGCCGAAGCGGTTTCTTCCGTCATGTCACGCCAAGCCTCCCCCGACGAAGCCTTGACGACCGCCCAGCGGCAGATGGAGCAGGCCGGTGAAGGGTGACCGACGCGACGGGAACCTGACGACGACTGCGGACGACTCCGCACCCGGCAGGAGAGCCCCGCGTGAGGGATCCGGAGCGCCGGGGCGACGCAGCAACATCGTCGCCCGCCGACGCACCACGGGGATCGCGTTGACCGCACCGGCCCTGATCGCCCTGGCGGCGACGGCACTGTTCCCCCTGGTGTGGACCATCAGCCTCAGCCTCCAACGCTTCAGCGTGGCGGTCGACGGACCGGCTCCGTCCTTCGTCGGCCTGGCCAACTACGGCCGGGTCCTGCAGACACCGGCGTTCTGGACCGCCCTGGGCCAGACCCTCGGCTACGTAGTCGTCACCATGGTCGTCGAACTCGTCCTCGGCCTGGCGATCGCCCTGGCCTTGGCACGCGACACGGCCGGCCGACGGGCACTGCGCGTCGTCATCGCTCTGCCGTTGATGATCGCGCCGGTGGTGGCTGCGATGGCCTGGAAGTTCCTGTTCTCACCCGGCTACGGGCTCATCAACGAGGGCCTGGCGAAGGTCGGGATCCAGGGACCCGCGTGGCTGGCCGACCCGTGGCTGGCCCGAGCCACCATCCTGGTCACCAACGCCTGGCTGGCCCTGCCCTTCGTCGTCCTCGTGCTGATCGCCGGCCTCACGAACATCCCCGGAGAACTGACCGAAGCCGCCCGCGTCGACGGTGCCGGCTGGTGGCAGCGGCTGTGGTACGTCACCCTGCCGCTCCTGCGCCCGGCCGTCCTCATCGTCCTGGTGATCCGCCTGGCCGACGCCTTCCGCGTCTTCGACGCCGTCTACGTCGTCACCGGCGGCGGCCCCGGTGATGCGACCGAGGTGCTCTCGACCTTCCTGTACCGGCAGATGTTCACCAGCGCCGACTTCGCCGGCGGGGCCGCCACCTCGGTTCTGTTCGTCGTCGTCATCGGCGTGAGCGCCGGCGCCGTCTACGCCCTGTTGCGACCGCGGAAGGACGCCCGATGAGTCTCACCCTGCCCCGTTCCGGCCGACGGCGACACGCCGTCTCCCCGGTCCTCGCAGGTGTTCTCGCGGTGGGGGCGGCCTTCCTGCTCGTCCTTCCCGTGGTGTGGATCGTGGCGACCTCCCTGAAACCGGACGGGGAGATCTTCGCGATCCCGCCGACGCTGCTGCCGCGGGCACCGACGCTGACGCACTTCGCCTCCGTGCTCGGTGACGCGTCGATCCTGCAGTTCTTCCGCAACAGCCTGCTCGCCGCCGGCCTGGCCACGGTCGTGAGCCTGGTGCTGGCGGTACCCGCAGCCTTCGGGTTCGCGCGCTTCCGCTACCGGGCATCCGGCGTGCTGCTGGGCGCGGTCCTCGTGACGAGGATGTTCCCCCCGGTCGCTCTGGCTCTGCCGTTCTTCCTGCAGTTCCGTCAGCTCGGCCTGCTCGACTCCCCCATCGGTCTGGCCGTGGCCTACCTGCCGGTGGTGCTGCCGTTGATGATCTGGATGCTCGAAGGGTTCTTCCGCGAGTTGCCCGAGGAGATCCTCGAAGCGGCGCGCCTGGACGGCCTGGGCACTCCGGGAATCCTGCTGCGCATCGTCGTCCCACTGTCGCGGCCCGCCATCGCCGTGGCGACGATGTTCGGGTTCCTGGCGGCCTGGAACGAGTTCATCATCGCCCTGTCGCTGACGCGCACCCCGAGCGGGCAGACCATGCCCGTCGGCATCGCCGGCTACATCACCCAGTTCCAGACGCTCTGGGGCGACATGACCGCAGCCTCCGTGCTCTACCTCGCACCCGTGCTGGTCATCACCGTCCTCGCCCAGCGGGGCATCATCTCCGGCCTCACCGCAGGCGCCACCAAGGGCTGAGGCGCCCGAACGCCCTGTCCACCACCCACCAGAAGGACCTCCCCGCATGCAGATCCACTTCACCGGCCCGGCACACCAGCTCGGCGTCGAGCTCCACCTCGACGGTGAACCCGTCGCCGCCAGCGACCGACCGGTGCTCGTCGCCGTCTTCGACGGCACGCACGCCGACTGGCGCGGTCAGGCGCAGTCGTTCGGCTACGACGCCGTACGACGCGAGGCCGAGGCGGCCATCGCCCTCGCCCACGTCGAGCTCGGGGAGGTCGGACTCGAGGTCAGCGACACCTGGCGGTACACCGAGGGCGGAGTCCGGGTCGAGCGCCGGATCCGGTGCACGGCCGCCCCGGACGGTGCCGCGGTGCGTGTGGGTCTGGACCTGGACGTCGTCGCCGGGAACTTCGGGCCCTCCTCCCAGGTGTTCGCCCCGCCGGCGCTCTACGACCTCAACGACATCGACGGTGACGGGGTGGAGGACTACCTCGACACGCGCGAGCTCGTCTTCCGTGACGACCGGCTGACGGGTCTCGCGGTGATGGCCTACGAACCCACCCGTCGCCTGGGTCTGGCGCTCACCCGAGACGACGTGCCCGAGCACGACGACGTGCCCAGCCGCGTCCGGGGACAACAGGCGATCGTCCAGGGCACCGACGTGGGCAGCCTCGGCCTGGTCCCCACTCCGCACGGCTGGCGGCTGACAGCCGCGTACCCCTTCGTGGAGGGAGACCGCAGTCACGCACTGTCCGCCCAGGGGCGTGAGCCGTGGGGGGCGTTCCTGCCGCTGGAGCAGGGCGTGCAGAGCGCCGTGGACTACGGCGTCGCGGCAGTTCACGGCGACTCCGCCGCCGAGGCGCTGTGGCAGTTGTGGCAGCGTCGTGCGGCGCTGCTCGCGCCCCGCCGCGTCGAGCTGACCGTGTCACTCGAGGAGCTCACGCGCCTGCGGCTGGAGGCGCTCATGCCCTACTACCGCGAGGACGAGACGACCGCGGGCTTCGTGACCAACTGCCACCCCCAGGACGGCATCCAGCTCGGCGACGTGCTGCAGTACGGATTCACGGGGCAGACCGTCTTGAACGCCCTGCACGTGCTGAACCACTCCGAGGAGATGAGCGATCCTCAGGCCCGCGCCAAAGGTCTGCGCGTCATCGACGGTTTCGTGCGCCGGGCGGAACACTCACCGTTCGGGCTGGTGCACACCCTGTACGACTTCAACACCGGCCGCGACGCGAGCTGGTGGAGCGGCCTGCTCCTTCCCCTGGCCTACGCCGACGAGGGAAGCGGCATCGAGGAACTCATGGGTCCGGTGCGGGAGCACATGGCCTACGCCATCGAGGCGCTGTCGACCGCACCCGACGGCACCTACCTGCGGTGCGTCGCCGAGGAGCACCACGCGCTGTTGCGCGCCTACCGCGCCGAGCAGGACGCCGGCGTCGCGCACGAGGACTGGCTGGAACTGGCGCGCTCGTTCGGCGAGTTCCTCCTCTCGGCCCAGGAACCGGACGGTTCCTGGCGCCGTGCGTACGCCTTCGACGGCTCCCCCCTGGTGGCGCCACGCGAGTGGTTCGGCCGTGCCGAGCTGAACCAGAAGTCCTCCACGGCGACGGCGGTCCCGTTCCTGCACGAGCTGTACCAGATCACGGGGGAACCGCGCTGGCGCGAGGCGGCGGTGCGGGCTGCGCGGTTCGTCGCCGAGCACTTCGTGCGTCGGTTGAAGTTCAACGGGGGCATCCACGACTCCATCTACGCGCGCGCGCAACTCGTCGACTCCGAGAGCATCCTGTTCTCCCTGCGGGCCTGCCTGGCCGCGAACGAGATGACCGGGGAACCGGACCTGCGCGCAGCAGCCGTGGACGCCGCCAGGATTCTCGCCACCTGGGTCTACCTGTGGGACGTCCCGCTGCCGCCATCCAGTTCACTGGCGCGGTTCGGGTTCCGCAGCACGGGCTGGAGCGCCTGCGACACCGCCGGCGCCGGGTACATCCACCCCTACGAACTGCACGCCGTTCCCGACCTGGTGGAGGCCGCGGTGCTCGCCGGGGACGAGTTGCTCGCCGTCGTGGCCGACCTCGTGCTGCACGGCTCGAACGAGACCGTCGCGACCCCGACGCAGGACTGGGGCTACGCCCGGGCGGGTCTGCAGGAGGAGGGCCTGCTGGTGAGCTGGTGGCTGGTCGACGACCCGATGTTCGTCGACACCGGCTTCGGCGGCCGCGGCAAGGGCGAGGGCAACAAGACCTGCCTGCCGTGGATCTCCGCCGTCGGCATCGACGCCACCGACGAGGTCCTCCGACGATTCGGCACGACCGATCTGCGCACCCTGCGGCTGCGGGCCTCCGACCAGCTGAGCACCAGCGCTATGGTCGAGGCATGACAGGCGGCGAGACCGGGCGACGGTGAGGTCGCATGACTGACAGCGAGAGCCCCACCGCGCCGCTGGCCCGCCCGCGCCGCGCCACGCTCGCGGACGTGGCGCGTCTGGCCGGGGTGTCCAAGGGCACCGCCTCACGCGCCCTCAACGGGCGCGGTGAGATGAGCGGTGAAACCCGTGAGCGGGTCGTCGCCGCGGCAGCGGAGCTGTCGTTCACGCCGTCGGCGGCGGCGAAGAACCTCGCGCACGGGCGGACCGGCACCGTGGGGATCCTCACGAACGACCTGGAAGGGCGTTTCGTCATCCCCATCCTGATGGGCGCTGAGGACGCCCTCGGCGCCGGGCGGATCTCAGTCATCCTCACGGACGCACGCGGCGATGGAGTCCGGGAACAGCAGCAGTTGCGCACCTTGCTGGAGCGTCAGATCGACGGGCTCATCGTCGTGGGTGGCCCACGCACGGACCCGCGGCCCTCACTGGGCAGCAGTCTGCCGGTCCCCGTGGTGTACGCCTACGCACCGTCGCAGGACCCCTCGGACCTTTCGCTGGTCGTCGACAACGCCCAGGCCGGGCACATCGCCGCCGAGCACCTGTGGGAACTCGGCCGGCGACGGATCGGCTTCATCGGCGGTGACCCCACGTTCAGCGCCTCACGTGAGCGCGAGGCCGGCGCTGCGGCGTCGCTGGCCGAACACGGCGGCGTCCTCCTCGGCGCCGGTCTGCGCGTCGGGGACTGGACCGAACGCTGGGGCAGGGTGGCGACCGCTCGCCTCCTCGAGCAGCACCCCGACCTGGACGCGGTGATCGCCGCCTCCGACCAGCTGGCACGCGCGGCGTTGGACGTGTTCCGGGACACCGGACGGACGGTTCCCGGAGACGTCGCCGTCGTGGGACACGACAACTGGTCGGCGGTCGTGACGAACACCCGCCCGGAACTGACCAGCGTCGACGGACGGCTCGAAACTCTGGGGCGCACGGCCGCCGGGCGCATCTTCGACGCCCTGGCCGGACGGGATCCCGGCCAGGGCGTCGAACTGGGCCCCGTCGAGCTGGTCATCCGTGGGTCGACCGTTCCAGCTCATTAGCCCGATTGCAGCATCGTCGCCGCGTCGTCACGACATGTGTTGAGCACCGCAGCCGAGGCCGAGGCCTCGTGGGTGAACACCTCGAGCACGTTCACGGATCGTGGGCCGGGGTCAACCGGCCGCGACCCGCCACGAGTGCTGCTGATGACCGGGTACGCCGCCACGACCACTGAGCGGCCACACTCACCCCGCTGGCTGACTTCTCATGCATCTGCTGCCTCAGCAGCGAAGCCGAGAAGGATCCACCGCAGGTCAGCTGGCGTGGCCCCTGGAGATCGACCCCTGAACCGCGGACCGGTAGTCCGCTTCTCGCTGGTGACGTCTCTGTCGACTGGTGCCGCCAAGAACACCACCCCACGGCCATCCACTGGCCGCGCGCACCGTACTTGTCAGCGCCTCGTGAATCCGCTGCCCTCGTCAGCAAGGCCGGTAGAGCGTTTCCGCAGGTCAGACGAGGTGGGCCCCCAGGGGATCGAACCCTGAACCCGCGGATTAAAAGACGTGATTCACGCCGACCGGACAGTTCCGGTTGGTGCCGTCACCACCGCTGACCTGCGCTTTCGTTCACCGCCGAGTACTCCGAGAGCCGTCTCGTACGGCTCGTGCCAACGCATTCGTGAGCACCACGTGAGCCGTCTGCCGCCCCCGTGCCGGGGCGTCCGAGCTGCTCCCGAGGCGCCGTCCACGCGGAGTCGAACGATGAACAACCGCCCACCTGCCCCCCACGAGACCACCCTCGAGCAGCCGTCCGCGCCCGTCGCGCCGGACACCCATCAGCCATCACCCCAGCAGCCGGCCAACCAACCGGCCGCGGATGAGGCCTCCCTCGTCGTTAACCAGCCCCGCTTCGCCCTGGTCCCCGAGTGGGTCATCGACGCCAAGATCCCCGACTCCTCCTTTCGGCTGTACTCCCTGCTTCTGCGGTACGGCGCCACTTCCGGCAACCGGATGCCGTCGCGGGCCACCCTGGCCCGCCGGCTGCAGCGCTCCGTCGACGCCGTCGACCGCGCCATGAAGGGCCTGGTCGACGCCGGCATCGTCACCGTCGAACGCCGCCGCAACGGAGCGCAGAACCTCACCAACCGGTATTACCTGGCCACCCAACCCCCGGCGTTGCGCGAGCAGCCGACGCAGCAGCAGAGTGGCCGCACATCTGCGGCCACCCCCACGGTCGACACTGTCGTCGACAGCGGGCTGCACGTCTTGGGTGGCCACGATAGTGCGGCTACCCCTAGCCGTGAATCTGCGGCGGGGGTGGCCGCAGAAGTGCGGCCCGACCCAAAGTCTTCTACCCAGAGCACTACCCCTCCTCCCCCGACCCCGCCGGCTCGCCAGAGCACGGCCCGACCTGGGGGCCGGGCGGAGGGGGTGGCCATCGACTGGCTCCTGGCCGACTGCGGTATCGCCGGACCCGCGGCCCTGGCCGACCTCACCGCCAAGATCACCTCGACCCGCCAGGCCCTCGGGAAGCCGACCACCCGCTGGTCCCAGCACTGCCTGACCGCCGCGCTGCAGCTGGCCGTCCGCGGCCGCGGCTGGCCCGCGGAGATGGCCGTCCCCGCGCTGCTGGAGGTCGCGGCCGACCCCCAGACCAACTCCCCCATGCGGCTGGCCGAAGGCGGCCCCTGGTGGGACCGGCTGCCGGCGAGGGCCGCCGCCCCGACGACGCCGGAGGCGGCCGCCGAGCTGGCCGCGATGGAGGAGCGGCTGGCCGAGACCGATGGCCGCCGCGCTGCCCTGCAGGCCTCGGCCCGCAAGGAGCTGGCCGCTGAGGGCCAGCCACTGACCCGGACCACCGTGGTGCGCCGCGCCTGCCAGATCCTGGACCGCAAGGGGCAGGCCCGATGAGCCAACATCGCGAGCTCTTCGAGCTCGCCGAGACGGCTGCCGCCGACCCTGCTGACACGGTCGTCGATATGAGCCCGCGACGCTCCGCCGGCGGCCGGGTCCGCGGCGCCGGCCGCGACCGCCTCCACTCCACGCCCCGCCGGCGGCGGTCGATCCTGTTGCGCTACACCGACGAGGAGTACCGCGACGTCGCCACCGCCGCCCGGCTGGCCGGCCTCACCGCCACCGGCTTCGTCGCCGAGACGGCATTGGCGGCTGCACGCCGGCTCGACGGGCCCTCCACCGCCCCGATCCGCGCGGCGCTGGTCGAGGTGATGAGCGCCCGCACCCAGGTCCGCCGCTTCGCCGTCAACGTCAACCAGGCCGTCACCGCCCTCCACGGCACCGGCCAACCGCCGGCCTGGCTCGCCGAGGCGGTCGCGATCACCACCCGGGCCGTCGGACGACTGGATGACACGGCCCAAGCACTGGCCGAGGCGACCCGCCAGCAACGCCCGCCCCGGCCGCGGGGCAGTGAGCCCGGCCGACGCCGCGACGACCAGCACGAGGGAGAAACCCGATGACCGCTACCACCGACCGCTGGTCGGCCCGCCCCGACGCGCTGTCCGCGACCTCGAACGTCGACACGCTGGCCGAACGCGCCGCCGCCGTCGGCGTCGCCGTCCTCATCATCACCGGTTTCATCGCCAGCTACACCACCCTGCGCGACCTGGCCACCACCGTTGGGCAGTTCCCCACCTGGCTGGCACCGGTCGTTCCGCTGTCCTTCGATGTCGGCATCGTCGTCCTCAGTTTGAAAGTCCTAATGGCCGCCCGCGCCGGGCACCGCTCCCTCGGCCTGCGCACCCTCGTCCTCACCCTCTCGGTCGCCACCGTGGTAGCCAACGGCGCCTCGGCCGACCACCTCACCGGCCGGCTGCTGCACGCCGTTCCCTCGGCCATGTTCGTCATCTGCTTCGAGACCGTCGTCTCCTCCGCCCGCCGCGCGGCGCTGGCCACCGCCGACGGACAGCCAACGCCTGGGCCGTTCCGACCCGCCCGCTGGCTGCTGGCCCCCCGCGCCACCTGGAACCGCTGGCGCGTCCACGTCCTGACCGATCACCAGCCACCCAGCCTGGTTCACCAAGCCACTCAGCCGCTGGCCGCCATGGCAGCGTTTATTCGGCCGACCACCGCCGCAGGGCTTCCTTCCGTCGAGGAGAACAGCTCTGACGACCAGTCGGTCACGGGCGCGTCTGTCGCCTCGGCGCCTCGCGCACCGAATGAAGGCTCGACGTCGCGTTCCGCCTCATCGTCCAAAGCGCTCCGGTTGCAGGCGGCCCGCACCATCCTGCGGAATCAGCCCGACATCACTTCCGCCGCCCTGGCCGAAGCACTCACCGCCGTCGGCCACCCCGTCTCCCTGCGGACCGCGCACCGTGTCCGCGACGAAGTCCGCGCGGCCGCGCAGGGAGACGACGCGTGATCGGCAAGGTCACCAAGGGCAACGGCACCTCCAAACTCCTCTGGTACCTGTGGGGGCCAGGACGTGCCAACGAGCACACCGACCCGCAGCTAGTCGCCGCCTGGGACGGCACCGACCCCACCACCCTCGAACCCACCCACGAGCACGGCCGGCACGACGTCCGCACCCTGGCCCGCCTCCTCGAGCAACCGCTGGCCGCCCAGGTCCGCCTGCCGACCACGACGGTGTGGCAGTGCTCGCTGCGCCTGGCCCCCGAAGACCGGCAGCTCACCGACGCTGAGTGGGCCGAAGCCGCCCGCGACGTCCTGCACCGCACCGGCTTCGCCCCACGAGACGACCCTGACGGCTGCCGCTGGATCGCCATGCGCCACAGCGATGACCACATCCACCTCGTCGTCACCCTCGCCCGCCAAGACGGCCGCCCGGTCGACACCCGCAACGACTACTACAAACTCGGCCAAGCCTGCCGCAACCTCGAGAACAAGCACGACCTGCGGCGCACCGCGCCCCGCGACCGCACCGGCCCGCGCCGGCCCAGCCGCGCCGAACACGAGAAGGCCCAACGCGCCGGCAAAGAATTCACCTCCCGCGATGAGCTGCGCCGCGAGGTCCGCCTCGCTGCGGCCGCCACCGACTCCCCCGATGAGTTCTTCGACCGGCTCCGCGACCGCGGCGTCATGGTCAAACTCCGCCACAGCCAGCAGAACCCAGACCAGGTGACCGGCTACGCCGTCGCCTGGCCTGGCGACCACACCGCCGGCGGCCGGCCGGTCTGGTTCGGCGGGTCGAAACTGGCCGCCGACCTGTCTTGGACCCGACTGCAACAAGAAGCCTGGCCAACCTCCGACGCCGCGACCGTCGCCACCACGTCCGCCACTCGCAGCAGCAGCCGTGCGCGGCCTGCTGATTTAACCGCTCACCACGCCGCGGCACTGCAGCGTGTCGTCCGGTCCCTCGCCCGACCGCGGACACCGGACGATCTGCAGCGGCTCGAGCGGGCGACGCTGACTCTGGTGCTGGCCCTGGCCGCCTCCAGCAGGCGGCACCAGCGGCTGGGCACAGCGGCACTTCTCACCGACCGCGCCGCGCACTCAGCGCACCCCGCGCCCGGGTCGGCGCAGTCTGCCCACCTCACCGCCATCACGGCCGCCACCCGCTGGGCACTCCGGCCCCGCCGTGACCGCGGCGACCTTGCAGCACTCCTGCGCGCCGCCGGCGAGCTCCACCGAGCGCTGGAGCACCAGCGACGCAGCGCCCACGGAGGCATCGGGACGCCGAGTCACCAACCGTCGGTCAACGGGCGAGTCGTCGAAGAACTTCTAGCCACTGTCGACGCGGAGCCCTCCGACTCACGAGGTCGGTTGAGCGCTCCGGCTCAACACGAGGTCCGGGAACGCCGCCGGGCATGACCGACGTCGCGGCCATGCCGGTAACCGAGTCAACGGCCGCGCTGAGCGGGGCATCCTCGAGGCACCGCACGAGCGCTACCGGCGCTCGGAGAGCAATCTCACAGCGTGGTCATGCCGCCGTCGACGCGGAACAGGGCACCGGTGGCGAACGCGGCCTCGTCGCTGGCCAGGTAGGTCATGATCCCCACCACGTCGGCCGGGGTACCCGCCCGCCCCAGCGGGGTGCGGCCCACGATCGCCGCCCGGGACCGCTCGTCGCCGGAGATCGCCGTCACCAGCGGCGTCTCGGTGTACCCCGGCACGACGGTGTTCACCCGGATCCCGTGCTCGGCGTAGGTGGCCGCGACCGTGCGGCCCAGACCGTGAATTCCGGCTTTGGTGCTGGAGTACGCGGTGAAGTCCCGGCCCTCGCCGTTCAGGCCCGTCGGGGAGCCGGTCAGGACGATCGACCCGCCGCGCCCCGCGCGCCGGGCGAGCATGGCGCGCACCGCGTGCTTGACCGTCAGGAACGTCCCCGTGAGGTTCACCCCCACCGTGCGCTCCCACACCGCCAGGTCCAGGTCGGCGATCGGGGCGTCCTGCCCGAACAGCTGCACGCCGGCGTTGGCTACGACCACGTCCACGTCCAGCCCGCGCCCGCCGGCCCCGGCGTCCCCGGTGACCTGCGCGAAACCGGCCTCTACCGAGGCCTCGTCGGTGATGTCCATCCGCACACCGAACGCTCCCCCGCCCGCCGCCGCGGCGGCGGCCTGCGCCCCCTCGGTGTCGCGGTCGGCGAAGGCGACGAGCGCGCCCTCGGCGACGAAACCGCTCGCCACGGCCCGGCCGATGCCGGAGGCGGCCCCGGTGACCAGGATGATTTTGCCCTGCAGGCGCTGAGACATGTGTTCCTTCTACCTGTTCGCTCGTCATGGGCAGACGAGCTCGGGTTCCGCTGCGACCGTGTCGCGAGATTCGGCCGCCTTCGCCGGTAGGACTTAACCGTAGTGGTGTCTAGCGCGAAGGCGTGATGGGTTTGATGGCGTGCAAAACGTCCCAGACCGCTAGGGCCTGGGAATACCCGGGGTAGACGTAGTGTCGGGCGTCGTCGGGCAACCAGGACCAGGGGGCGGCGAAGGCCAGGCCGGTACCGGGACGGCTCCAGATCTGGGTCGCCACCGCTTCGGCCAGCTCCAGCCCGGACTGGACCAGCTCAGGCAGGCGGAAGCGGTGGCCGGCATCGATCCGGTCAGCGGCGGCTGTGAAGTTGTCGCCGACCATGACCCAGTCGACCTCCACGGGCGATGTACCGTCCGGCCCGGTGAAGCCGCCGGCTCGGGACAGCAGCGGAGCGCCGATGACCTCCCCTTCAGCGTTCGACGCCAGGAGGTCGACGTGGTGCTCGAGCAGTTCGGTCCGCTGGTGCTCAGGGTCGACCAGGTCAGGCAGCCCGTACGTACGGGCCAGGTGCTGGCTCAGGAAGGCGCCCACGGTGACCGCGTCCGGGTACAGGCCCCCGGTCGAGAACCGGTAGTGCCGCGCCTTCTCATCCCAGAACGTCGCTTCGAACTCCTTGCGGGCGGCATCCAGGTCTTTCTGCAGACCCGCGACATACGCCCGGTCCGCCTTCAGCCGGGTCCCCGCAGCGATCATCGTCGTGAGGATGAGCAGGTAGAAGCCACTGTTGATCAAGGCAGGCCCCGGGCCCTGGGGGATGGCGTTGTAGGGGTTGTTGAACAGCGGCGCGTCGGAGGGCAGCAGCGATCCCGCGGGGATCGTGCCCTTCAGCCAGGCCAGTTGCGTCTTCATGACGGGCCAGGCACGACGCAGGAAGCCGTCGTCTCCGGTTGTCTGCGCGTAGGCGTACCACTGCAGGACGAACTTGCCGGGGCTGTCCAGCCACTGCGACCGGCCCGGTGCGGGAGGCCGGGAGTCGGTGCCGCCCTGGATGAACGCGTCCTGCGCGTTGCCGAAGGTGATGAAGGGATTGCCAGTCGCGGTGTACAGGTCGTGCGCATTGCCGTTCGGCGACCGACGCACCGTCTCCATCGAGGCCAGCATGCTGTCGCGCAGCAGATTGGGGAACAGCGTGAAGTACGGCCGGTGGTTCCAGACCTGGATGGAGGTCGTACCCCCCATGCCCGAGACACCGCCGGCGATGGTGTCCTGGATGCCGAACAGGTGACTGTCGCGGACGTCTGCGTTCAAGTGCTGGCCGGCCCCCAGCCCCGTGAAGCCGGTGGCCACGGCGGAGTGGCGGACGAGGCCACCTTCCCAGAACGAGTTGTTCCAGACCAGCTCGGCCAGCTGGTTGAGCGCGGCGCAGCGCAACAGAGCCGGGTAGGACGAGCAGTCGGCGATGGGCTGCCACCACCGGCGGACCGCGGCGACTGCCGCCTCGGCGTCCCGCAGCGCATCCTGGGCGATGGCGAAGCCCCGGCCGAAGGGGTAGCTGCCGTCCACGTACTCGTTGGTCTTCGTCGTCTTGGCGCCGTAGAAGTTCGTGTACCGGCGCATCCACACGGTGCCGCCGTCGGCGAACACGACTTTCGGGAAGTCCCACGCCAGTACAAAGGGCACCACGACGACTTCGCCGGGGGCCAGGTCGAGGCTCACGCACACCGCGGCGGCGGAGTAGGAGTCGTCAAGTGCCGTCCCGGGCAGGTCCCCGGTGTCTTGGAAGGGTCGGTAGACGTCAAGACCGTCGCCGTCGGCGTTCCAGGACGTCGTCCAGGAGAACCGCTGCCCGCGGCCCACCTTCGCGGCGATGGTCCACTCCGAGCGGTCGCTGTCCTCGGTGTTGGCCGCGTCGCGCGCGGACAAGGTGACCGCTCGGACCGATCCAGCGGCGTCGTATCGACCCCTGAACCCCTGGCGCACCGACGGCACTCCCGCCGGAACGGTTTCGTCGGCTCGGGTGCCGGGCACGTGCGCCGGGGCGTTGGGCATCGTGAACATCACCGACAGGCGGCGCCGCTGGGCGGTGTGGTTGGCCAGCCGGACGTCGAAGTAGGCGACCGGCAGCGATGTCCGGCGATCCTCCCCGGCTTCGATCGGCGAGTAGAAGCGCAAGGAGACGTCGGTGGCGAAGGGCTCGTAGGTGATGAACCCGAACGGGTACAGGGCCGCGTACTCGCCCTCCCCCGGCTGCAGCCGGTTCCACGCCGGCAGCGGTGACTGCCAGACGGGCTGACCATCTGCCGGATCAACGGGCGAGTCGACCGCCAGGGTCCGCACGGTGGGTGCCTGCCCCGCCACCTGCTCCCGTACGTGGAAGGCGGCCTGCGGCAGCGTGCGCGTCTCCCAGCTGGTGCCCTGCTGACCACCGAAGCTCCAGGGACCGAACGTTCCGCACTGGTTGACCATGAAGGAGCCGGCCCCAACGCCGCCGAGGGGCACCCCCAGACCGGGCAGGCCCCGGTACGGGACGGGGGTAGGAGCGCCCTCGTCGGCGGCCACAGTCCCCAGCGGACGCACCAGGGCGGCTGCGGGAGTGGCGAAGAAATCACGCGACCCGCGCGACGTCGTGGCCACCGCGGCGGCCGGCGAGGCGCTCACTCCGCTCAGCGCACCGGCCGCGGTCAATCCGGCGAAGAGGCCCACCGCCGTCCTGCGCGTGGGCCGCTGCTCCCCGTGAGCAGCTGAGGGGGATGCCTCAGCTGCAGATGCGTCAGAGGGCGGGGAGTCGTGGTGGAGGGGCATGGCTTCTCCTCGTTCCAACAGCAGTGTTGGATTCAGGGCCGAGCTCTACCGGCCGCACGTACAACGTTCCACGGAACTTAGGTGTGCCGACTCGGTACGTCAAGCGATCAACGCTCTTTGCAGTGCGATCAGTTGTAGAACGTTTGACACAATTGGTGGCGTCCGGCATGATTGCTCGGACTTGAAACGAATCAATGATGAGTAGAGGAGCGACGTGTCCTCCATCCAGTCCCAGGTGATCGAGCGCCTGAAGACTCAGACCATCGAGCTGCCGTCCTGGGCGTTCGGCAACTCCGGCACCCGGTTCAAGGTGTTCGGCAGCCCCGGCACCCCGCGCGACCCGTTCGAGAAGATCGCCGACGCCGGCCAGGTGCACGCCTACACCGGCATCGCCCCCCGCGTCTCGCTGCACATCCCGTGGGACCTGGTGGAGGACTACGGCAAGCTGGCCGCCCACGCCGCCGACCAGGGCGTGAGCATCGGTATGATCAACGCCAACCTGTTCCAGGACGACGACTACAAGTTCGGCTCGCTGACCCACCCGGACCCGGCGGTGCGGGCCAAGGCCATCGCCCACCACGCCCAGTGCGTGGAGGTCATGCACGCCACCGGCTCCAAGGAGCTGAAGCTGTGGCTGCCCGACGGGATCAACTACCCCGGCCAGGACGACCTGCGCGACCGGCAGGAGCGGCTGGCGGAGTCGCTGCAGCAGATCTACGCCCTGCTGGACGAGGACCACCGACTGGTGCTGGAGTATAAGTTCTTCGAACCGGCCTTCTACGCCACCGACATCCCCGACTGGGGCACCTCGCTGCTGCACTGCCTGGCCCTGGGTGAGCGGGCCAAGGTGGTGCTGGACACCGGCCACCACGCCCCGGGCACCAACATCGAGTTCATCGTGGTGCAGTTGCTGCGCGCCGGCCGGCTGGGGGCGTTCGACTTCAACTCCCGCTTCTACGCCGACGACGACCTGATGGCCGGGGCGGCCGACCCGTTCCAGTTGTTCCGGATCATGTACGAGATCGTCCGCGCCGACGCCCTGAAGCCGGCTCACGGACCCGGCATCGCCTGGGATCCGGCCGGTACCGGGGTGAACTTCATGCTGGACCAGTGCCACAACGTCGAGGAGAAGATCCCCGGCCAGATCCGCTCGGTGACCAACGTCCAGGCCGCCACCGCCAAGGCGCTGCTGGTGGACCGCGAGGCGCTGAGCGCCGCGCAGCGCGCCGGGGACGTGCTGGGCGCCAACGACGTGTTCATGGACGCCTACCACACCGACGTGCGGCCGCTGCTGGCCGAGCTGCGCGAGTCGATGGGTCTGGCGCCGGACCCGATGGCCGCGTTCAAGGCCTCGGGCTACCTGCGGCAGATCGCCACCGACCGCGTCGGCGGCACCCAGGCCGGATGGGGCGCCTGACCCACCTGAACCGCTCCTGCCTCCTCATCGACCGGGCAGAGGAGGCAGGAGCAGCACGCCCACTCCCCGGTGCCTGATCTGCACCCGCCCGCGCCCACCCGCGCCCACCCGCGCCCAGGGCCTCCCCCTCACCGAAGGACGCACTGACATGTCTCATGAAGCCGTCTCCGCGTTGATCAAACGGTCGAACGCGCTGGGCGCCGATCCGCGGTTCACCAACTACGCCGGCGGGAACACCTCCGCCAAGGGCACCGCGACCGATCCGGTCACCGGCGCCGACGTCGACCTGCTGTGGGTCAAGGGTTCCGGCGGGGACCTGGGCACCCTGACGGAGAAGGGCCTGGCCGTGCTGCGGCTGGACCGCGTCCGGGCGCTCAAGGACGTCTACCCCGGGGTCGAGCGCGAGGACGAGATGGTCGCCGCGTTCGACCACTGCCTGCACGGCAAGGGCGGGGCGGCCCCCTCCATCGACACCGCCATGCACGCCCTGGTCGAGGCCGCGCACGTGGACCACCTGCACCCCGACGCCGGCATCGCCATCGCCTGCGCCGCCGACGGCCCGGAGCTGACGGCCAAGGTGTTCGGGGACAAGGTCGTCTGGGTGCCCTGGCGCCGGCCCGGGTTCCAGCTCGGCCTGGACATCGCCGCGATCAAGGAAGCGCATCCGCAGGCGATCGGCACCGTCCTGGGTGGGCACGGCATCACCGCCTGGGGCGAGACCAGCGAGGCGGCCGAGGCCAACTCCCGCTGGATCATCGAGACCGCCGAGGCCTACCTGGCGGCCAACTCCCGCCCCGAACCCTTCGGCCCGGTCCTGGACGGCTACGAGGCGCTGCCCGAGGAGGCCAGGCGGGCCCGGGCCGCGGCGCTGGCCCCGGTGCTCCGCGGCATCGCCAGCCACGACAAGCCCCAGGTCGGGCACTACAGCGACGTCCCGGCCGTCCTGGACTTCCTCGCCCGCGCCGAACACCCGCGCCTGGCCGCTCTCGGGACCTCCTGCCCCGACCACTTCCTGCGCACCAAGGTCAAACCCCTCGTCCTGGACCTGCCGCCCACCGCCTCGGTCGAGGAGGCGGTCGAGCGGCTCAAGGAGCTGCACGAGGCTTACCGGGCCGACTACCAGGCCTACTACGACCGGCACGCCACCGGTGACTCCCCCGCCATCCGCGGCGCGGACCCGCTCATCGTCCTGGTCCCGGGCGTGGGGATGTTCTCCTACGGCAAGGACGCCCAGACCGCCCGCGTCGCCGGTGAGTTCTACCTCAACGCGATCAACGTGATGCGCGGCGCCGAGGGCGTGTCGACCTACGCCCCGATCGAGGAGGCGGAGAAGTTCCGCATCGAGTACTGGGCCCTGGAGGAGGCCAAGCTGGCCCGGATGCCCAAGCCGACACCGCTGGCCACCCGGATCGCGCTGGTCACCGGCGCCGCCTCGGGCATCGGCAAGGCCATCGCCACCCGGCTGGCCGCCGAAGGCGCCGCCGTCGTCATCGCCGACCTGGACCTGGCCAAGGCCCAGGAAGCCGCGGCCGAGATCGCCGACGGCACGGGCGCCAAGGTCAGTACCGACGTGGCGATCGGGGTCGCGGCCGACGTGTCCGACCCCGAGGCCGTGCGCCAGGCGATCGACGAAGCCGTGCTGGCCTTCGGCGGTCTGGACCTCGTCGTCAACAACGCGGGCCTGTCGATCTCCAAACCGCTGCTGGAGACCACCGAGCGTGACTGGGACCTGCAGCACGATGTCATGGCCAAGGGGTCGTTCCTCATCTCCCAGGCCGCCGCGCGGGTCCTCATCGCGCAGGGCCTAGGTGGGGACATCGTCTACATCGCCTCCAAGAACTCGGTGTTCGCCGGGCCGAACAACATCGCCTACTCCGCGGTCAAGGCCGACCAGGCCCACCAGGTCCGGCTGCTGGCCGCCGAACTGGGCGAGCACGGCATCAAGGTCAACGGCGTCAACCCCGACGGGGTGGTGCGCGGGTCGGGGATCTTCGCCGGCGGCTGGGGCGCCCAGCGCGCCAAGACCTACGGCATCCCCGAGGAGGAACTGGGCAAGTTCTACGCCCAGCGGACCCTGCTCAAGCGCGAGGTCCTGCCCGAGCACGTGGCCAACGCCGTGTTCGTCCTGACCGGAGGCGAGCTGTCGCACACCACCGGCCTGCACGTGCCCGTCGACGCCGGCGTCGCCGCCGCCTTCCTGCGATGAGCGTCCCCACCAGCCCGTCGACCGCGGCGTACGCCGCGGTCGACCTGGGCGCGACCAGCGGTCGCGTCATCCTGGGTCACTTGGAAGCCGGGGCTAAGGGCCCGGTGCTGCAGATGCGCCACATCGCCCGCTTCGGCAACGGCCCGGTCGCCACTCGCGACGGCCTGCACTGGAACGTCCTGGAGCTGTACCGCCAAATCCTGCTCGGCCTGGCCGCCGCCGAGCGGCTGGCCCCGGGGCAGATCGCCAGCGTCGGCATCGACTCCTGGGCGGTGGACTACGGTCTGCTGGCCGGGCCACGCCTGCTAGGGATGCCGTTCCACTACCGCGACGCCCGGAACGAGGCCGGGGTCGCGACGGTCCACGCCAAGGTTCCTGCCACCGAGTTGTTCGCCCGCAACGGCCTGCAGCACCTGCCGTTCAACACGCTCTTCCAGCTGGCCACCGAGGGACCGCTGCTGGAGGTGGCCGACCGCGTCCTGCTGATTCCAGACCTGATCGCCTACTGGCTGACCGGCGCCTGTGTGGCTGAGCGGACCAACGCCTCCACCACCGGTCTGCTCAGCGCAGCCACCGGTGAGTGGGACGTCGAACTGGCCCGGATGCTCGGCATCCGGCCGCACCTGCTTCCCAGCCTGGTCGATCCCGGCAGCCGCCTGGGCCACCTCTCCCCCGAGGTCGCCGACGCCGTCGGCCGCAGTCTCGATGTGGTCACGGTCGGTTCACACGACACCGCCTCGGCCGTGGTCGCCGTCCCGGCCACCGGGACCGACTTCGCGTACATCTCCTGCGGCACCTGGGGCCTGGTCGGGCTGGAGCTGAAGGATCCGGTCCTGACCGACGACGCTCGCGTCGCCGGCTTCACCAACGAAGGCGGCGTCGACGGACGCACCCGCTTCCTGCGCAACGTGATGGGCCTGTGGCTGCTCAGTGAGAGCCAGCGACAGTGGACGCCGGCCATGACCGACAGTCAGCGCTCCAGCCACCTGGCCGGGCTGCTGGAAGAGGCCGCGGCCGTGACCGGCCCGGTCGGGATCTTCGACGTCAACGACCCGATGTTCCTGCCCCCCGGCGACCTGCCGGCCCGCATCCGCAACTGGTGCCGCGCCCACGGCGAGCCGATCCCGCAGTCCCAACCTGAGGTGGTGCGCAGCATCATCGAAAGCCTGGCCGTCGCCTTCGCCCAAGCCGTCGCCGACGCTGCGCGGTTGGCCGACCACGACGTCTCGGTGATCCACCTCGTCGGCGGCGGATCGCTGAACACCCTGCTGTGTCAGGCCACCGCCGACCGGTCCGGGCTGCCGGTGCTGGCCGGGCCAGTCGAGGCGACCGCGATGGGCAACCTGCTCGTCCAAGCCCGCGCCCACGGCCACATCGGCCCCGCCCTGGAAGACCTGCGTGCGGTGGCCGCCCGCTCGGCCGACGTCACCCGCTACGACCCCCGATGAGGACTCCCACCGCCATGACCAGCGCCCGGCAGCAACGTCAGGTCCCCAACCCTCGCGAGCTCTTCGACCTCGTCGGCTTCAAGAAGCCGCAGCTCGATGCGAAGAAGCGGCGCCTGGACGCGGCCCTGACCATCGAGGACCTGCGCCGCATCGCCAAGAAGCGCACCCCCAAGGCCGCCTTCGACTACACCGACGGGTCCGCCGAAGGCGAGATCTCGCTGGCCCGGGCCCGCCAGGCCTTCAGCGACGTGGAGTTCCACCCCTCGATCCTGCACGACGTCTCGAAGGTCGACACCTCCACCACGATCTTCGGGGGCCCGTCCGCGATGCCGTTCGGCATCGCCCCCACCGGCTTCACCCGCCTCATGCAGACCGAAGGCGAGGAGGCCGGCGCCGGCGCCGCCGGCGCCGCCGGAATCCCCTTCACCCTGTCCACCCTGGGCACCACGACCATCGAGGGCGTCAAGGCGGTCAACCCCACCGGCCGCAACTGGTTCCAGCTGTACGTCATGCGCAAACGCGAGATCAGCTACGGCCTGGTCGAACGCGCCGCCGCGGCGGGGTTCGACACCTTGATGTTCACCGTCGACACCCCCGTGGCGGGGGCCCGGCTGCGCGACAAGCGCAACGGGTTCTCCATTCCCCCGCAGATCAGCCTGTCCACTGTGCTGGACACCGCGATCCGCCCAGCCTGGTGGTTCGACTTCCTCACCACCCGCAAGCTGGAGTTCGCCTCCCTGACCGAGACCGGGGGTACCGTCGGCGAACTGCTCGACTACGCCATGGATCCCTCGATCTCCTACGACGACCTCGCCGAGATCCGCGCCCTGTGGCCGGGCAAGCTCGTCGTGAAGGGCGTCCAGAACGTCCCGGACTCGCGCAAGCTGGCCGACCTCGGCGTCGACGGGATCATCCTGTCCAACCATGGCGGCCGGCAGCTGGACCGGGCCCCCATCCCGTTCCACCTGCTGCCCGAGGTGGTCCGCGAGGTCGGGCGCGACACCGAGATCGCAATCGACACCGGCATCATGAACGGCGCTGACATCGTCGCCGCCATCGCGCTGGGCGCGAAGTTCACCCTCATCGGGCGCGCCTACCTCTACGGCCTGATGGCCGGCGGCCGCGCCGGGGTGGACAAGGCCATCTCCATCCTGTCCGACCAGGTCGTCCGCACCATGAAGCTCCTCGAGGTCACCAGTCTCGCCGAACTCACCTCCGCCCACGTCACGCAGCTGCAGCGCGTGGTGCCCCGCCCTCCGTTCTCCTGACCACTCCGGGATGATCTTGCGGGGAGGACCCCGCAAGATCACCTCCGCGGGTGGGTCGACGGCTCGGGGCCGCTCGTCACCAGCTGCTCACTCGCGGCGGACCGTGCGGCGTGGTGGCGCCATCGAAGACCACCGCAGCACGGTCGTCCCCCGAGGGGGCCCAACGACGGTTTCTTCGCCACCGTCAGTCAGTCGAACTCCGCAGGGCTCCACTCATCGCGCCATTCGATCACTGGCACCGGACCGTCGAACCGGATCGGCAGCCACACGTAGTCCGCCAGGCTCGTGTCCGCCGCTGTGTCCAGCGCGGGTCCCAGCGCTTCGACGAAAGCCTCGTGCTCCATCGCCCCGCTGAACCGTGCCGTGTAGAGCTCGCGCCGGTCGGACTGCTCGGGCGTGAGGTCCGGGCGCCACCGGTCTGCGAGAGCGATGTACAGGTCCTTCTTGCCCGGGTGCTTGAAGACCGAGCTGATCTGCGAACGGAACGACGTGCGGGTCTCATCGCCTGGATGCGGGTCGCCGAGCATGGTCCACGGCCCGTGGTACGTCTGCGCGACGGCCACTTCGGAGGGGTTGGGCAGGTAGCCAGATGTTCCGGAGGTGATGAGGTAGTGCAGCCCCTTGCGACGGAAGTAGGCCGGCGCCTCACGCACCAGCGGCGGGTGCGGATGGGGGAAGTGGGTGGAGTAGTACCCGGTCACGTCGGTGTAGTCGGCCGACAGGTCAGCGCAGATCAACTCGCTGTGGACCCGCTCGAAGAAGTAGTACCCCTTGCCGTCGGACGGGTCGATCACGAGGTCGAAGTCACCGGCGCTCATGTTCAACGGCCGGAGCCCGGTGCGCACGATGCGGTAAGGGCCGAAGATGTCGTCGGCAACCAGGACGGTGGAGGTCTGTGTCATCCCTCCCTGTCCCATCACCTTCAGCCAACACACGTACCGCCCCGACACCGGGTCGCGCAGGATGTGGGGCCTGTCCATCATCTGCTCGGGGTGCAGTGGCGAGGACAAGTCGTCGAGCACCGGCGGGATGATGAGCCCGCGGTCCTCCCAGTTCACGAGGTCGTCCGAGACGTAGGCGCGCACACCCCAGTGCCAGATGGCGCTACCGGCGACCGTGCGTTCCTTGTTCTCCCCGTACCAGACGAACCGGCCGTCATCGGTAGTGGTCAGTGAACCTCCATGGGCGTGGATCCGTTGACCGGAGGTGTCCAGCCACACCTCGCCGGGCCGGATCACGGAGTTCAGCGTTCGGGACGTCATCGCGTTTCCTCACCATCGGATTCAGAGGGACGTTGCATGTGGTGCTGATGGGCTGTGGGCGCGGCTGGACGTGCCGAGGGGCGCGGCTGACCCCGTCGAGATGGATCACGCGTTCAGGGCGGCGCTCCCTCTCGACGGTGTCAGCCGCCCCACGACGAGTGCTTGCCCGCCTCGGGCCTCCTCGGCTGCGGAGGGGCGGACGTCTCCTGTCCTTCCGCGTGCAGCCGGGCGCGAACCGCTGGCCGCACGACGAGGAGCAGGAGCAACAGCGCCAGCATCCCCACCAGGGCCATCGCAGTGCCCACGGGAAGAGCTGACCCGACGCCCACGAGCCCCACCACCGGCGACAGGAGTCCGGCCAATCCGAAGTTGACGGCGCCGAGGACTGCTGCTGCTGTTCCGGCGCGTGCCCCGTGCCGGGCCAGAGCCAGCACGGAGACGCACGGGCCGACGGCTCCGGCGGCGAGGTGGAAGAGGACCGTGCACGCCACCAGCCAGAGCACACCGCCTCCGGCGACGCCGACCAGGACGATCAGAGCGCCGGCAAGGGCCAGTCCCGCGGCGGCCAGGAGCAGCAGCGCAACAGGCGTCATCCGCCTCAGCGCCACCCGAGCTGTCACCTGCGTCCCGGCGACGAAACCCAGCGCGTTGGCGGCGAACACCAGGCTGTATCCACTGCTTCCCAGGCCGTAGACCTGCTGCAGCAGGAACGATGAGGAGGTCATGTACGCGAAGACGCCCGAGACGACGAGCCCGCCGACCAGGGCCAGTCCCACGAACGCCTTGTCGGCCACCACCGTGCGGTAGCGCCGGCCGACGGCCCTCACCCCGGAACCCTCCGGGGACGGCTGGCGCGCCGGCGGGTGCAGCCCGATGGTCGTGAGCAGCAGCGTGAGCACCGCGAAGCACGCCACGCACAGGAACAGCCCGCGCCAGTCGACCAGGCGCAGCAACTGCGACCCGACCGTCGGGGCGATGACGGGCGCGAGGCCGCCGATGAGGGACAAGCGGGCCAGAGCGTGGACGAACCGTGCACCGGAGTAGGCGTCGCGCACCACGGCCATGGCCACGACGGCCCCACCGGCGGATCCGATCCCCTGCAGTACGCGGAAGAACGTGACCCAGCCGATGTCCGGGGACACCGCCACCCCAACGCTGGCGGACAGGTGCACCGCGGTGGCCACCAGGGCAGGCAGCCGCCGGCCGACCGCATCGCTCCACGGACCGATCACCAACTGCCCCAACGCCAGACCGAGGGTCGTCCCGGTCAAGGTGAGCTGGACGGCCGCAGGGCTGGTGTACAGCTCCTCCTGCAGCCGCGGAAACGCAGGCAGGTACAGGTCCACCGTGAGCGGCCCCAGCGTCACCAGGACGCACAGGGTCGCGAACAGCAGCCACGGGGGTCGGCTGGGCGCGCCCTCCGTCCTAGCGCGCGTCACCTCGATCGCCCGCCGTTCCTGCACTCATCGGCCGTCGACTGCGCGGACCCCATTGCTGCTCCATCGCTCGATGACGTCAAGATGCCGTCTGGTCGTTCTGCGCCTGCGCGAGAAGGCCGTGCCTGGGTCCGGGTGTGCTGTGCGCTCGGTGCGTGGGCGCGCTCCGGTGCAGGCGGACCTGCGACCGCACCGGGGAGCAGCACTTCGACTGAGTGAACCGTGGCCGGAGCTTCGTTCCGACAGCCCGTCCCGGCTGGCCGGGGGCGTTCTCACCCGGCGTAGAAGCTGCGATGCCTTCCGTCGATGAGGGCGTCGGCTTCGATGAACACTGACCCGGTCAGCTTCACGTCCTCCGAGGAGGAACCGACCAGCACCCTGACCTCCCCGGCTTCCACACGCCACTTCAGATCGGCGTCGAGGAAGGCCAGCTGGGTGAGGCTGAGCCGGAAGTCGACCTGGGTCGCCTGACCTGGCTCCAGGGTGACCCGACGGAAGCCGGCGAGCTCCAGGACGGGGCGGGAGACCGAGGCGAACGGGTCGGCGACGTACAACTGGACGATCTCGGTCCCGGCCCGGGTCCCCGTGTTCGACACGGTGAGCGTGACGTCGACTGTGTCCTCGGCCGACACCTGGGTCCGGGACAGGCTCAGGTCGGTGTAGTCGAAGCTGGTGTAGGACAGGCCGTGGCCGAACGGGTAGCGCGGCGTGTGGGGAGCGTCGACGTAGTCGGGGAATCCGACGCTCTCACCTTGATGCCACGCCGACCCGTGGAGGTGGTTGTAGTACACCGGAACCTGGCCGGCGTTGCGGGCGACGCTGATCGGCAAGCGACCGCTGGGACCGTGTGCGCCGGTCAGGACGTCGACGATCGCCTCGGCGCCGCCCTCGGCCGGGCTCCAGGCCTCCAGCAGAGCCGAGAGGTGGCGGTCAGCGGCGTCACTGGAGATCGGGCGGCCGTCCAGGTGCACGCCGACGATCGGTTTGCCCAGCGTGGCGAGCTTGACGATCAGCTCGTCCTGGCACGACGGGAGGTTGATGTCCGTCGCGTCGATCCCTTCCCCCATCGAGGCGATGGATGCCGTGCCGTGCTTGCCCCCGAGCGTGAGGAGCACGACGTCGGCCTTCGCAGCGGCGGCGAGGGCTTCGTCGTGTCCAGAGGCGTCGTCACCGGCGAACGGGTAACCGTAGGACCACGTCACCTCAGCACCGGGCACGCGGAGCCGCAGTTCCTCCAGCAGGCTGCGGATGCCGGGCTGCTGATGCTGCAACAACGCCTCGTAGGCGGGCCCGTCGGAGGACTCGATGGTGGTACCGGGGACGGTGTCGGTGATGGCCTGGTAGTCGTCCCCGCTGGTCGTGAGCCCGGCCATCGAGGAGTTCACGGCCAGCTTGCCTTCTGCCATCGAGTAGTGCGTGTAGCCACCGAAGAAGAAGCGGGCACTCGACGCGTGGCAGCCGATCACTGCAATGCGGGCGGTGTCCGGCCGCAAGGGCAACGTGCCGTCGTTGCGCAGCAGGACCAGGGACTCGCGAGCCGACTGCACGGCCAGCGCCCTGTCCCCCGCGGCGCGGAACACGGTGTCCCGCTCCCGGGCGGACGGCGCGAAGGGGTGCTCGAACAGCCCCATGCGGAACTTGGCGGTCAGCACCTGGCGGACGGCCCGGTCGAGCAACGTCACATCGGCTCGGCCGGTCGCGAACCAGCCGCGCAGCTCGTCCCCGAAACCCTGCGGAACGTGCAGCTCGACGTCCATGCCGGCGCGCAGTGCAGCCAGGCCGGCGTGCGCGAAGGACTCCGCCACGCGCTGGACAGTGTGCAGGTTCCCCACCGCGCCGTAGTCGGAGACCATCAGCCCGTCGAAACCCATCTGCTCACGCAGCAGTGTCGTGAGGAGCCGAGGGGACGCCGAGACGGGTTCCCCGCCGACGGAGTTGTAGGAAGGCATCATCCCGCGCAGACCACCGAGGGTGATGGCGGCCTGGAAGGGCTTGCCGTAAACCTCCACCAGCGTGCGGTCGGGGACGTTGCAGTGCGCGCCGTGGATGCCGCCCTCGGTGTGGTGTGAACCCACGAAGTGCTTGGCCACCGCTTCGGTGCGCCGGCCGTCCGCGTCCTCGCGCTGCAGCCCGCGGGTGTAGGCGACGCCGAGAGCGGCCGCCAGGCTCGGGTCCTCACCGTACGTCTCGCCGTGCCGCCCCATGCGCGGGTCGCGGGAGATGTCCAGGACCGGGGCGAGGGTGTGGGTGATCCCCACAGCCCGCTCCTGCCTGCCGACGACCTCGCCGACGCTGGCCTCCACGTCGACGTCCCAGCTCGCAGCCCGCCCCAGTCCGGAGGGAAAGCTGGTCGCACCCGGAAGGTAGGCGCCGCACAGACCTTCCATGTGGAAGATCGCCGGGATCTGGTGCCCTGAACCACGCATCGCCTCGGACTGGACGCGGTGCTGGAAAGCGGTGACCTCGTCCAGGGTCAGCGCTGATCGCGCCTCGAGGCAGGACACCTCACCGATTCCGTGCGGGAAGCGTTCGACGAAGTCGTGGGTGTCGGTGATGTCTGCCGGGAAGTAGCAGGAGACCTGCGCCATCTTCTCGTCGAGGCTGAGCTCGGCCAGCAGGAGGTCGGCGCGGGCGTCGGCCGGCAGCTGCTGGTTCATCCACGGGGCTGTCGTGTCCATGCGGGTGTCCTCGATCGTCGAACGGTGTCCCGGTCGAGTCGGGCGTCGCCGACTCGAACCGGTTGACGACGGGCCTGACCCGTCGCGCCGGACGACAGGGCGCCGGACTTCAAGACTGACTACTGCTGCACGTGTCGTGCGCGGACTAACGCACGACGGCGTCGGCTGACGCTCTGGACGAAGCCGATGACCTGATGTTCTCGCAGGTTGGTCGGCCTGGATCGGTCCTGCTGCGGACCTGCTCGTAGTGTGCCCGATCACTCAGCTCAACGGGGCAGAGGTGGCAGCGGCGGCGGAGGGCTGCTGCACGGTGCACAGACTCACCGCACGTTCGTGCCGGCCGGCGCCCACGACCTCCACACCCGTCCCGAGGTCGATCTCTGCGCTGACTCCCGGCGGGACGTGCAGATCGAGCCGGATGACACCATCGCTCGCGGACCAGTCACAGCGCAGAGCACCCCTGACGGTGTCGACGCTGGTTCGCGCCCACTCGAGCGGTCCATGTGCGTCAGGCGCGACGCGGACCCGGGCGTACCCCGGAGCCAACGACTCGATGCCTCCGAGTCGACGGAGCATCCAGTCGTCCACGCACCCGAACGCGTAGTGGTTGAACGAGGACCTGGTGGGATTGCCGTGCCGGTCCACCGCCTCCCAGGACTCCCACACACTCGTCGCACCGTGGTCGACCGCGTAGAGCCAGGACGGCGCAGTCGGCTGCCACAGCAGATCGCGCGCAAGCTGGTGTTCCCCGGCGTCCCACAGGACGTCCAGCAGGTAGGGAGTCGACAAGAACCCCGTGTCGAGGTGGCCGCCACGGGCCTCGATCAGCTCCTTCAGGATGATGACCATCTTCTGGCGCAGTTCGCTGGGAACCAGCTCGAACGCCAAGGCCAGAACGTAGAGGCCTTGCAGCTGCAGCGGCAGCCGACCGTCAGCGGAGACGTACTGCTGAGCGAAGGCCTCCCTGATGGTCTCAGCCCGTCGGTACAACTCCTCCGCCTGGTCGGTGTACCCCAGGACGTCGGCGACCTGGGCGACCAAGCGGGTGCTGTGAGCGTGGAACATGGCGGCGACGACTTCGCTGTTGACACTGGGAGCGGCCATCTGGACCGGGTCCAGACCCTGCTCCACGATGCTGGGTGCCAGCCAGTCACCGAACTGCCACCCCGTGTTCCACATCGTGGACAACCGCCGTCGTGAGTCGTCGTCCAGGTCGTCGGGGTAGCGTTCGGGTAGGGCGCACTCGGCTTGTTGCTGTTGGTAGTCGACCCACCGTCGCATCGCCTCGTAGTTCTCCTGCAGCACACGACGGTCAGCGCAACGCTGCCACAACGCCCACGGAACCATCACGATCGCGTCGCTCCACCCCGCGGCGGCGGACACCACCGGTTCCCCCGGGGACTGCATGGACGGGATGACCGGTACGACGGTGGGGACACTGCCGTCACTGCCCTGCTCGGCCCGTACGTTCGCCAGCCAGCGAGCAGCGAACTGCCGGATGTCGGCCAGGGTCGCCGCCGTGGGCGTGAAGATCTGGAAGTCGCCGGTCCAGCCCGCTCGTTCCCGCTGCGGGCAATCCGTCGGGATGGACAGGAAGTTGCCCCGTTGGGACCACACGATGTTGCGGTGCAGCTGGTTGATCCGCTCATCGGAGGTGACGAGGGTCGTTGTCGGGCGCAGGTCCGAGCCGAGCACCACCACTTGGGCATCGAACAGCTCGAAGGCACTGCTGCTGCTGATCCGCGCGTAGCGGAACCCGTGGAACGTGAACACCGGCTCGTACAGCAGCTCCGGGCTGCCGTCGCAGACCAGGACGTCCAGCTGGTCCTTGTTGGGACCGACGATGTTGTCGAAGAACGATCCGTCTGCCGTCAGGACCTCCGAGTGCTCGAAGGTCACTTCGGCGTCGCGGGGTGCGCGCAGCCTCACCCGCAGGCGCCCGGCCAAGACCTGACCGGCGTCGAGGAGCACACTGCCGTCATCGCCGACGGACACGCTCGGCTCGATGAGTTCGGTCCGCACGACCGGTTCACCGACGAAGGGTGTCAACTGTTGCAGCCCGCTGGTCTCGACCTGCACCGGCGCCCACCCCGTGGCGGGGAATCCCGGGGACGACCAGCCGGGCATGACGGCGCGAGTGTCGAAGCGCTCACCGATGAACAGGTCGGCGTAGTCGTGGCCGCCGCGCTGCCCGTGGGCCTCGGTGTCCCCTGCTCGTAGCACCTGCCGGCGTCCGTCGGCGTACTGCACTTGCAGGCGCCAGGTCACGGCGAGCTGGTCGCCGTAGGGGGCGCTCGATCCGGTGATGCCCACCCGCCCGGCCCACCAGCCGTCGGCCACGGTCAGCCCGATGACGTTCCTGCCCGCGGTCAGCAGGTCGGTGACCTCGTACGTCTGGTAGGACAGCCGGGAGGCGTAGGCGTCGTAGCCGGGGGCGAGCACCTCCTGTTCGAGTCCGTGACCGTTGATCTCGGCGGTGTAGATGCCGCGCGCGGACGCTGAAAGCAGCGCCCGGACTGGACGGTCCACCAGGTCGATGGACTGCCGGACGTGACGGGGCGGATGCAGCCGCAGCGACGGGGGTTCAGCGGGGCCGGCGAAACCGGCGACGATGTCGCCGATCGAGTACCGCTCCCGGACGGTGCGGGGCTGCTGCGGGACCAGCCACGGCGCGTCCCACTCCCCCGCTCGTACCGGCGCGGTCCCGAACCAGGAGCTCACCCACGGCGTGCGGCCCTGCGCGGTCAGCGCGCGGACCCGCCACCCGTACCGTTCACCCGGCCGCAGATCGGTGCCCGCGTACGGCACGTCGATGTGGTCCGGGGAGTGCACCGCTCCCGAGGCCCAGATGTCACCGTCGGCGTCAGACACGACGATCTCGTAGCCCACCGGGTCCTGCGTGCCTGTCAGGGTCCACCCGAAGACCGGTCGATCGGCCGCGACGGCGAGGGGCTCGACCATCCGCTCGACCGTCAACCGCTCGATCCACCCCTCCGAGGTCTCTTCGTGTGCTTCAGCGTCCACCTGTCGTTGCGCCTGCTTCCCGTCCTGCGCGTACATCTGCGGCTACCCGTGTCCTCGGCCTCGAGCCGCACTCACGCCTTGATCAGGCGAACGGCCTGGTACGGCTCGGAGGACAACGGCAGGTGCACGGCGAGCTCGTACTGCCCGGGGAGCTCCTCGACGGTGCAGTTCCAGGTGTCAGGACCTGCACGCGCCAGGTGCCGGGCGGAAGCAGTACGTGCCGTTCCCGCATCCGCCCGCTCCCGTGGTAACTGACCAGGTACTCGTCCTCGACGCCGGCCCAGCGAAGGTCGAAGTCGGAGGCGGTCGGCTCGAGCACGCCGCTGGGTGAGTCGGCCACGACCTGCTCCAGGAAGGCGATGCGAGGAGCGCTGCTCCCCCGCAGCTGACCGCCCTTGGCCCACCACAGTTGCTCATCGGCGGCCCAGTACGTCTCACCGTGGGTGACGTACCCGCCGCGGACGCTACCCTCCCAGAACCGGCGGACCATCTCCTGAACGGAGATGTTCCCCCAGTCGAACTCCAGGTCACCTTCGTAGCCGCACTCGTCGTACACCACCGGCTTGCCCCACCGCTGCCGCAGAACGAGCGTTTCCTCGGTCGTGCGGTAGGGATCGGTGCGTTGGACGCTGGCGTGAGTGATCCAGGGCCGGGAGTGCTCGAAGTGCTGGGCGAAATTGTGGATGGAGATCAGATGCCCGTGCGGGTCCTGCGCCGCCACCTGCTCCCCGATGCGGTCCCAGTCCTGGACCGTCTTGCTCACCAGCAGGTCCCACTCGTTGGCCAGGGACCACCACACGTTGGCGAAGGCGGCCAGCCGGCGCACCACGTAGCGGACCACGTGAGCGTCCGTCGCGGCTCCCAGATCGGCGAAACCCCACCGGTCGTAGGGGTGGAACAGGATGAGGTCGGCCTCGATCCTCCGGGCGGCCAGGTCGGCGATCTGAGTGTCCAGTTGCTGGAAGAAGGCAACATCGAACCGGGTGACGTCGTAGCCTCCGCTAGCGGTGCGGACGAAGGGCAGGTGCTCGGGTTCTTCGGTGTTGTACACGAAGTGCTTGGGGAACAGGCACATCCGCAGCTTCGTGAACGGCGCCTCCGCCAGGGTGCGCAGTGTCGCCTCCTGCTGCGGCGCCGGCTGGTGGTTCCACGCGTAGGCGGTGGTCCCCCACGGCCGGTACCGCGTGCCGTCTGCGTACCGGAAGTGGTAGCCGTCCACCCGGACCGGTCCGTGGGCGCCAGGGGCCGCCGGGCCCACCTGTACGCGGCCGGTGATCCCGTGCAACTCCACAACGTTGGAGCGGGTGCTGAACGACCATTCGCCAGCGACCTCGGCCAGCACCCGCAGCCGGTAGGTGCCCGCTCCGTCGTAGAAGCCGCCGACCGTCCACTCCCGCCCGCCAGCCTGGAACTGCGCCACGAGCTCGACGTCGGTGAAGGGATTCCCGTCGGCCGGGCCGCTGAGCTCGATCTCCAGGACGCCCCACTGCGTGGGCTGGCCGACGACCTCCCACCGCGCGGCGGTGTTCTCCCCCGCGTCGTCGGTCAACTGGGGCAGCTGGATCTGCACGTGCTCCCGGTGCCGGGCGGGAGCCATCGCCGCCTCCAACTCAGCGCGGAAGCGCGCGTACCGGTCAGGATCGTCGCGCAGGGCAGGCACCACCCGGGTGAAGGCCCCTACCAGCGTGGACCGCAGATCAGCGTTGGCGGCGACGAAGTCCGGTAGGTACTTCTGCAGGACGGCCCGCCCGGCGGGAACGTCGAGGACCTCGCCGAAGGTGATGGTCAGGGGGAGCATGATTCCTCAGTCGTGTGCGGGGAGGTGATCGACGACGTCGAGCGAACTTGTGGCCCTCGGGTGGTGAGGGCGTGGTGCGATCGTGGTGCTGGTCAGGCGGACAGGATGCGGGTGGCAGCCTGACGGACCGCCGAGGCGCCCTGGAAGCGGTCGTCGGGGACGAAGGCGAAACCCACCTGCGCAGCGGGAGAATCCAGGTACTTAAGCAACCGTGAGGCAGCGGCCGCGGCGTCGGGGACGATGCCGGCCTCGACCGCCGCACCCGCGAGCTGTTCCCAAGCCTCCTCGTCGTCCAGCAGGTCCCGGATGCTGGCGCGGGTCCAGTCCGGTTCGTCGGTGGCCGCAGCGGTCACCCGGTCCGGAGTGCGCCAGTGGTGCTCACCGTGGCCCACGGTCATCGCCTCCTCGGCGCCGGGGAGGTGCACCTCGGCTTGGACGCCGACGGGAACGGTCACCGACAAGCGGAACTCACCGTCTGCGCGTTCCCACGCGACGGCCGCCTCGCCGTAGGGGGTGAGGTGACGGGCCTGGGCGTGTGTCAGCGCCACGGGGGGCTTCGGCTGGATGCTGAGTCGGCGGTACCCGGGCTCGGCCGGGGCCAGTCCGGCGACGCTGCGGTGCATCCAGTCGGCCACTGCGCCCAGGGCGTAGTGGTTGAAGGAGGTCATGCCACCGGGGTTGATGCTGCCGTCGGGGCGCAGGCTGTCCCAGCGTTCCCAGATGGTCGTCGCTCCCATCGTGACCGGGTACAGCCACGAGGGGCACTGCGTCTGCAGCAGCAGGCGGTGCGCGACGTCGGCGTGCCCGGTGGCGGCCAGCGCGTCACAGACCAGTGGAGTGCCCACGAAGCCGGTGCCGATGCGGAAGTCGTTGGTCCGGACCAGGTCGGCCAGCCGGCGTCCGGCCAGCTGCCGCTGGGCGGCGGTGGGCAGCAGGTCCCACTGGATCGCCAGGGCGTACACCGCCTGCGCATCGGAGTGGACGCGGCCCTGCGGGCTCACGTACGCCTCGGCGAACGCTTCGCGCACCTCTGCGGCCAGTGCCGCGTATTTCTGCGCATCGTCGTCCAGGCCGAGCACTTCGGCGGCCCAGGCGACGATCTGCGCCGATCTGGCCAGGTGCGCGGTCGCCACGACGTCCGGGTCGGCCATGGCCTTCTCGGCCTCCTCCGGCGGGGCGGTGGGGTCCAGCCAGTCGCCGTACTGGAAGCCCCCGGCCCACAGCCGGTCCGGGCCGGCCAGTCCTGCGATCTTGTCCACCCAGGCGCGCATGCTGGGCAGCTGACGGGCCAGCACGCCCACGTCCCCGGTCCGCTCGTACAGCGTCCACGGCACGATCGTCGCAGCATCGCCCCAGGCCGCAGCCGGGGTGAAGGCCAGCTCGTTGCGGTTGACGTCGGGCACGACGTGCGGCACCGAACCGTCGGGCAGCTGCTCGGCGGCCAGGTCGACCAGCCAGCTGCCCAGGAAGGCTGCGGTGTCGAACAGGAAGCTGGCCGTCGGGCCGAACACCTGGATGTCCCCGGTCCACCCCAAGCGCTCGTCACGCTGCGGGCAGTCGGTGGGGATGTCGATGAAGTTGCCGCGCGTGCTCCACACCACGTTCTCGTGCAACCGGTCCAGCAGCTCGTGGGAGGAGGAGAACCAGCCCGTGCGCCGCAGGTCCGTGCCCAGCACGACGAGCTCGACGTCCTCGGGGCGAAGATCGGGCACGCCCCGGATCTCGGCGTAGCGGAAGCCGTGGAAAGTCAGCCGGGGTTCGAGGACGACTTCCTCAGGGCCGGCGAGGATCCAGGAGTCGGTGGCCTCGGCCGAGCGCAGCGGCACGGTGGCGATCTCGTCGCCTTCGAGAACTTCCGCGTGGCGCACGATCACCTCGCTCCCTGCCGGCAGTCCACGGACCTTCAACCGGATCCAGCCGACCGCGTTCTGCCCGAAGTCGACGACGTGGTTGACCTGGGCATGCCGGGCCACGGTCCAGACCTTCTGGGCGGCCAGGGTCTGCAGCGGGCGGATGACGGGAAGGTCCGTGGGCACCACGGTGCCCACGTCGAGGTCCAGGACCTCAACGGTTCCTGTGGCGGTCTCGACGCCGGCGGCGCCGCGGCGCAGGTCGGTGCGCTGCCCGTTGTAGAGGTCGTCGGCGACGACCTGGCTCTCCCGGGCGGTCCAGGACCCGTCGGAGTTCAGCGTGTGGACGGCGCCGTCGGTGGTGGTCACCTCCAGCTGAGCCAGCACCGCGAGCCGGTCGCCGTAGAGGGCACGGTCGAGCATGTACCCCAGGCGCCCGCGGTACCAGCCGTTGCCGAGCAGGAACTCGAGCCGGTTCTCGCCCTCGGCGACGAGGTCGGTGACGTCGTAGGTGTGGTACCGCAGCCGGTTCTCGTAGGACGTCCAGCCGGGCGCCAGCACGCTGTCGTCGACGGGCCGTCCGTTCAGCGTGGCCACGTAGATCCCGTGCGCGGTGGCGAACAACCGGGCGCTGCGGACGGGCCCGGGAACGGTGAGGCGACCGGCCAGCACGGGCGCGGGCATGTGCAGGGCGCCCAGACCGACAGGACTGATGAACCGTGCGGTCCAGTCGGTGCTGTTCAGCAGCCCCACCTCCAGGGTCCGCGCTGGGCTCCAGTTGCTCCACACCCCGTCGGCGCCTGAGACCCGCACTCGAACTCGGGCCTGCTCGCGGGAGCTGAGCGGGTCGGCCGGCCACGGGACGAGGACCTGATCGGCCGTGTGCACCTGGTGCACCGTGACTTCCCCGGCCCGGCTGATCTCGACTTCGCAGCTGGTCTGACGCCACCCCTCCGGGGCGGCGGGCACCGTCCAGGACAGCCGGGGCGCGGCGGCCGCCAGGCCTAGGACAGCGTCCTGGTCGGTGCGGTGCTCGATGCGCGGGGTGGTCGGGGCCGCGAGCTGTGCCATGTTCGTCGTCTCCAGGGTGTTGCCGGCCGGTGACCGGAAGCGTTCAGGCCGTCTTGTGTTGGGCGAGCAGCGCCAGCCGCTGTTCTCGCCGGATCCGCTGCTTGACCGGGTCGGCGATGGGCGCGGCCATCTGCAGCCGCTGGGTGTACTCGTGTCGCGGGGCGTTGGCGACCTGGTCGGCCTGGCCGATCTCCACGATCCGTCCCCGGTTCAGCACCGCGATCCGGTCACTGATCCGGTTGACGACACCGAGATCGTGGCTGATGAACAGGTACGCCACCCCGGTGGACTGCTGCAACTCGTGCAGCAGCGACAGCACGCGAGCCTGCGTCGTGACGTCGAGGGCGCTGGTCGGTTCGTCGCAGACGATGACGGCCGGGTCCAACGCCAAGGCTCGGGCGATGGCCACGCGCTGACGCTGACCGCCGGAGAATTCCCGCGGGTAACGCCGCCCGGCGTCGGCAGGGAGGCCAACCGCGTCCAGCAGCCCGCGCACCTTGGCCCGCCCGTCGACCACCCCGACCGCTGCCAGGGGTTCGACCAGGATGTCTTCGACCGTCATCGCGGGGTTCAGCGAGGAGTACGGGTCCTGGAACACGACCTGGACGTCTCGGGCCACCTGGCGCCGCGCCGAGCGAGAGGCCCCGCTGATCGTCGTGCCCCGGAACCGGATCGTGCCGCCGCTGACCGGGGCGAGCCCCAGAATTGCCCGCCCGATCGTCGTCTTGCCCGAGCCGGACTCACCGACCAAGCTCAACGTCTCTCCGGCGTTCAGCGCGAACGACACGTCGTCGATGACCGTGGTCTCCTTGCCGCGGCGCCCCGGGAAGCGGACCACGAGGTTCTCGACCTGCAGCAGCGGCCCGTTGAGCTCCGAGGCCTGAGGGTGGTGCAGAGCAGGTTCAGTCATGGCCGGACCTCCGTGACCTCGACGCTGCGGGAGGAGGCCAGCAGCTCAGCGGTGTACTCCGTCTTGGGCGAGGTGAACAACTCCTCGACGTCGGCGCTTTCGACGATCTTGCCGTCCTTCATCACGCTGACCGTGTCGCACAGGTCGGCGACGACGCCCAGGTTGTGGGTGACCAGGATCATCGCCAGGCCGCGCTCGTCGCGCAGTTCCCGCAGCAGTTCCAGCACCTCAGCCTGCACCGTGACGTCCAGGGCGGTGGTCGGTTCGTCGGCGATGATGACGTCCGGGTCGGAGGCGACGGCCCCGCAGATGAGGACCCGCTGCGCCATGCCGCCGGAGATCTCGTGGGGGTACAGCTTCATGACCCGTTCGGGATCGGTGATGCCCACCCGCTCCAGCAGCCCCACCAGCCGCTGGCGAGCCTGCGCCTTGGTCATCGGGCGCGCGGCCCGCAGCCCGTACGTCAACTGGGCCCCGATGGTGAACGACGGGTCGAGGTTCGACATCGGTTCCTGCGGGACGTAGGCGATGCGACGTCCCCGGACCGAGCGCAGCGCGTCGTCGGCGGCGAGGAGGTCCTCGCCGTCCAGCAGGATGCTGCCGGCCAGGACCAGCGCCTCGCGGGGCAGGATCCCGAGGGTGGAGAAGGCGATCTGGGACTTGCCCGACCCTGACTCCCCCACCAGGCCGTGGATCTCTCCCCGGCGCACGTCCAGGTCGACGCCGTGGACGACCTCGCGGACCCCGGTGGGGGTGGGTGCACCGAGGGGGTACCCGATGCGCAGGCCGCGCACCGACAGGACCACGTCGTCGGAGCTGCCCACCAGCCGGGACTCCTCGACCTCGCTGCCACGCTCGGCCCGGGCCTTCTCGATGAGCTGGCGACGGCGGCGCCGGGAGACCACCAAGACACGCCCGGAGGCACCGAGGACGTCGCTGAGCGCGTTGCCCAGCAGGATCAGCGACAGGATCGTCAGGCTGATGATCGCCGCGGGCCACACGATGGACAGCGGGTTGAGGAAGATGTTGTTGAAGGACTCCTGCAGCACGATGCCCCAGGACGCCTTGGTCGGGTCGCCCAGCCCCAGGAAGGTGACGCCGGCCTCGATGCCGATGCCGGCGGCCAGGACGAAGGAGCTCTGGATGACGATCGGTCCGCGGACGGCCCACAAGACGTGCCGGCCGACGATGCGCAGGTCGGACAGTCCGACGACCTTGGCCGCATCGACGTACAGCTCGTTGCGAACCGACAGCACGATGGAACGGACCAGCCGGTAGTACCCCGGGGCGACGATCACGCCGAACACCGCCATGGCCGCCACGATGTTCGGGCCGGTGAGTGCGTACAGCGCGATGAGCATCACGATGCCCGGCAGCGACATGATGACGTCGGACAGCAACGAGGCCGTCGCGTCAAACTTGCCGCGGTAGAAGCCGGCGACCAGCCCGCTGGTGACCCCCAGCACGGTGGCGACGACCAGGACGATCAAACAGGCCAGAGCCGTCTGCCGGGCCCCCCAGACCAACCGGGAGAAGATGTCGCGTCCCGAGCCGTCACCACCGAGCAGGTGCCCGGGAAATCCCGGACGGGCGTTGGTGGCCGGCAGGTCGGTGACGTTCTGTCCCCACGGCGCGATCCACGGGCTGAGCAACCCCACGACCAGCACGATCAGCAGGTAGGTCAGGCAGACGACGGCCAACGGGTTGCTCAGCAAGCGGCGCACGATGCCGCGCTGGTCACTCGTGCGCTCGTGCGCGCCTGCGCCGACCGGTTGGGCTGCTGTGGTTTCGGCGGCCATCAGCTCCTCGCCTTCGGGTTGAGAGCGGCGATCGCCAGATCGCCGAGGAGGTTCACGACCAGGACGATGACGATGGTCACCAGCACCGTGCCCATCACGATGGGCACGTCCCCCAGCTGGGCGGACTCGTTGGCCAGCTGTCCCATGCCCGGCAGCGCGAACACCTGCTCGATGAACACCGCACCGCCGAGCATGCCCAGCGTCTGCAGGGACAAGACGGTCATGCCCGGGCCGGCGGCATTGCGCAGCACGTGGCGGAACAGCACCTGCCGCTCCCCCACACCGCGGGCTCGCAGCGTGCGCACGAAGTCGCGGGACAGCGTCTCTCGGACGGCCGAGCGGAACTGCGAGGCCGAGTTGGCGACCGACCCGATGAGCAACGCGATCACCGGCAGGGTCACCGAGGCGATCCACGGTCCGGCTCCCTGGGCCGGGGGCACGTAGCCGGTTGCGGGGAAGGCCCGCCACTGGATGGCGAGCAGGAACACCAGCACGATGGCCACCACGAATCCGGGAATCGCAGTGCCCAGGACCGAGAAGAACTGCACGACCCGGTCGATCCACCCGCCCTTCACCGCGGCGGCCACACCGAGCAGGACGCTGAGGACTGCGGTCAGCAGCAGAGTCACGACGATCAACGTGAGGGTGACCGGGACCCGGGTGGCCAGCGCATCGTTCACCCCCTGCCCGGTGAAGAACGAGGTGCCGAGGTCACCGGTGACGACGTGGCCCAGCCAGTCGCCGAACTGCACCAGCAACGGCCGGTCCAGTCCGAGCTCGTGCACCTTAGCGGTGACGCTCTCCTCCGTCGCGTTCAAGCCCAGGACACCACGAGCGATGCCACGGCCGTCCCCGAACATCATGCAGAACGTCACGAAGCTGACGATCACCAGGACGATCAGGGATCGGATGATCTTCTTGAGGAGTGAGAGCGCCATCGCGGACTCCGGACCCTTCTGTCGGCCGGCAGGTTTCGGAGGTCAGTTCTTCTTGAAGTCGATCAGGTTCGGGTGCAACGCCGAGAAGTCAGTGACGTGCGGCACCGAGACCTTCTTGCTGGTGGCGTAGAAACCGTCCGGGTACACCATCGGCACGAACCACGCCTGGTCGACGATGTACCGGTTGATGTCCTGTTCAGCGGCCTTCTGCTGCTCCTCGTCACCGATGAGGATCTCCTGCCACAGGCCGTCGATGGTCGCGTCCGGCTGGTGCGAGACGTTCCACAGGCCGTCGGTGAGGCAGTAGTCCTGGATGTCGACCAAGGAGTCGCCGTAGTTGCCCAACTGCCAGAACGGCACGGGGTAGGTACCGCTGAGCAGGTTGGTGATCGCGTCCGGACCGCTGAGCGGCACCTGCTCCACCCGGATGTTCAGCAGCGCCAACTGCTGGGTGATGTAGGGCATCAGCTTCTCGTGGTTCTGCCCGGTCATCGTCGGGATCTGCAGGTCGAACCCGTTCGCGAATCCGGCTCCGGCCATCAGGGCCTTGGCCGCGTCCACGTCGAAGGGGTACGGGTCGTCAAAGTCCTCCAGGTAAGCATCGCTACCCTCGCGGAAGATCTGACTGGCCGGCTTGCCGTGACCCAGGTAGAGGTTCTTGGTCATGGCCTCCTTGTCGAAGACCATGTTCATGGCGCGGCGGACGTCGACATTGCCCAGCGCCGGGATCTTCTGCCCGAGGTGATCGGTGATCAACAGGCGGGTCGTGACGCCCTGCAGGGCGATGACGTTCAGGCCGGAGGCGTTGGCTTCGTCGTAGGAGGACTGCGGAATGAGGCAGCCGTCGATCTGGCCGGTCTTCAGCGCGTTCATGCCGGCGGTGTCGCTGGCGAAGACCTTCATCACGACCTTGTCGTAGGGGTAGGACTCCGGATCCCAGTACCCCTCGCGGCGGGTGAAAGTGTAGACCGAGCCTCGCGTCGTGTTCGCGGTGTCCACCTCGTAGGGGCCGGCACCGCACGGCGCGGAGTCCAGGTCACCCGAGGCCAGGTACTTGGCGCTGGCCAGCCGGACCTCACCCAGGCGCATGGCGATGAGCGGGTTGGGCGCCGGCCAGGTGATGGTCATCGTTTGAGCGTCGGCGACGTCGAACGTGAGGCCGGCGAACCGGGTGTTCAGCGAGCCGACGTACTCCAGGGTCGCCTGCAGCGCCGCGGTGTCCATCGGGGTGCCGTCGGTGAACGTCTGGCCGGAGCGCAGGTGCACGGTGACCGAGGTGTTGTCGTCGGAGAACTCCCACGACTCCGCCGCCGCCGGGCTGATGTCGGCGTTCTCGTCGCGCCGCACCAGCGGCTCGTAGATCGCGTCGCCGTACCAGCCCTGGTAGGTCGGGATGATCCCGACGTCCCAGCCGGCGATGTCCGAGGTCATCCCCAGGGTCAGCGTGTCGCTCGAGGCACCGGCTCCGGCTCCGTCGTCGGATCCGCCGCTGCACGCGGCGAGGCTGGCCGTGACGGCCGCGGCCGAACCGGCGAACAAGACTGTCCTGCGTCGCATGGCTACTCCCTTGTAAGTCTGACGCGCCCGCTGCACCACAGCGGCACCGCGAGGTCATCGCACGGACGAGGCCACCACGCCTCCGCGTGCAACGTTCTACGCGCACGATAGACACGGTGCCGCCGTCAGGTCAATCCACTCTCAAGAACCAGCTGAGAGAGGTGCACATCCGGCACCGGATGCCTGTGCATCGATGTCCACCGGGATGTGAGCTGGAGCAAGATACAGTCGGCATGGACGAAAGGGAGGTGACCTGTGCTCAGCGACGACGCGCCCTCGGCAGCAGGAGACTCGGCCGCTACGGGGCGGCGGGCGACCATCCAGGACGTGGCGGCTACCGCCGGCGTCTCCGTGTCCGCCGTCTCGAAGGTCTTGCGGGACGCGTACGGCGTCAGCCCGCAGATGCGGACTAAGGTGACCGCAGCGATCGAGCAGCTCGGTTACCGGCCGCACGCCGGCGCCCGCGGGATGCGCGGGAAGTCGTACACGATCGGGGTCGTCCTGGTCGAGCTGACCTCGCCCTTCCAGCCCGAGGTCGCGCAAGGTGTCAGCCGGGAGCTCGAGGCGACTCCCTTCCAGGAGATCATCGTGGCCGCCGGAACGGAGCCCACCCGCCAGAAGCGACGCATCGAGGCCCTCTTGGACCGCCAGGTCGACGGCTTGATCCTGGTCGCCCCGTGGGTGGACGTGGACTGGATCGAGGAACTGGCCGCTCGGGTGCCGACCGTTGCGGTCGCGCTGCACGGACCCGGCCGCAACTTCGACACCGTGGTCGACGACGATCAGCTCGGAGCGGGTCTGGTGGTCGACCACCTGGTGGAGCTCGGGCATCGGCACATCGCTCACACCGGGCAGCCCTCGGGTGGACTCAAGCGCCCCTGGGTCCTGTCGCACACTGCCCGCCAGGACGGCTACGAGGCGGCCATGCGTCGGCACGAGTTGGATCCGATCGTGGTCGTCTCCCACTACACCGAGCAGGGTGGTTACGAGGCAGCGATGCAGTTGCTGCAGCGGCCGCAGCGGCCGACAGCCATCTTCGCCGGTGCCGACATCGCCGCTCTGGGAGTACTACGCGCCGCCGAAGAACTCGGACTGCGCGTTCCGGAAGACCTGACGGTCACGGGGTACGACAACATCTACGTCTCCACCATCAACCGCGTCTCCCTGACGACCATCGACCAGTCCGGCGACCTCACCGGTTCCATGAGCGCCCGCCTGCTGCTCGAGCGGATCAACGGTGAGCGAACCCAACCGGTTCGGTTCGTCGTGTCCCCCAGCCTGATCGCCCGCAACACCAGTGGACCAGCGCCCTTGCACGACTCCACCCTGCCGCCCCAGCGCGCCGACGGCTTCGAGGAAACGGAAGCCATCGCCTGAGCTGCATACCTGAGGCCGACATCGAGAGCGGCAGGACTGCCCCGATCTCCTCGACGCCTCGACCGGTAGGAATCGTGGGAGTCACTGGAAGGGGGAGCACGATGTCGACCCCGGTCTGCGAGGAGTCCCGCCGCGGAGCGATCGCCCACCAAGCGGAGGCTCCCGCGCGACATCGCCTGTAGCTTCGGCATCTCTCAATCCTCTTCGGAGCGCTGACTGAGGATCGCCAACTATGTGGGCAGGAAGTTCGGCAACAACTCGGCCGCCGCGCGGGCTCCCGCGGCCGACGGCGGGATTCACACCATGATGTTTACGATCGCGCAGGCACCGTTCCGCGGTTCAGGTGATGCCGTATACGTGTCGCGGGCATCCGGTACACAGCCCCGCCGGCCAACCGCGAGGTCGCCATGGCATGGAGCCGTGCTCGCACAGCAGCGCCGCAGGAGCGGGGTGAGGGGGCGTTGAGCCACTCGTGGACGTTGTGCAAGGCCTGACTGAACACAAAGCGCCCGGTAGGACGTTGTGCGACACAAGAGCTCGCATCTGGGCGGACCTTTCACGCATCCCACCCCTTCGCTGATGTGGCATCGGAGGAGACCCAACCGCTCGATCGGTAGCGGACGCGGAATCCGCTGCTGTACGTCCGGCACAGTGCGCGAAGTGTCGTCACGTGTTGACTAGTGCTTGGTACTGCCGCCGCAGTGACATCGGCAGTGCCGTGGAACGGCGGATTGCTCACAGCATCCGTGAGCAATCCGTGAGTCCGCTGCGCCAACACCATCGGCCGCACATGCGTTTGCGCAGGTCAGCGAGGTGGGCCCCCAGGGGATCGAACCCTGAACCCGCGGATTAAAAGTCCGCTGCTCTGCCAATTGAGCTAGAGGCCCCGGACCCGGAGGTCCGCGGTCATCATCGCAGACACCATGACCACGATCCACCGGCCGGGCAGTACACCCCCTACCGATCGATGTGCATATGTCCTAACATGACGTGACCAGTGCGATCGGTGCACGTCCCGCCGGTCCAGGCATCGCGACAAGGAGGACGCATGACCCTGCTCGACGACGGCACGAAGGCCACCACCCCGACCACTCCCGCCGCCAAGACCCCGGCGACCCTGCGGGCGGCCCAGCAGACGAAGACGGCGCTGTGGAACGACTCGGCGGACCCGACCGAGCTGCGCACCGCCATCGAGGAGTACGGCGCGGTCGGCGCGACGTGCAACCCGGTCATCGCCCTGACCTGCATCAAGCAGGACCCCGACACCTGGATCCCGCGGCTGCGTGAGCTGGCGGCCGAGCACCCCACGGCCGGCGAGTCCGAGATCGGCTGGCTGGCGGTCGAGGAGCTGTCGATCAACGCGGCGAAGCTGCTCGAGCCGGCCTTCGAGGCCTCCGGCGGGCGCAACGGGCGGCTGTCGGTGCAGACCGATCCGCGCCTGCACCGCGACGCCGACGCGCTGGTCGCGCAGGCCGTCCACTTCTCGCAGCTGGCGAAGAACGTCATCGTCAAGATCCCCGCGACCAAGGTCGGGATCGCCGCGATCGAGGAAGCCGCCTACCGCGGTGTCTCCATCAACGCCACCGTCTCCTTCACCGTCCCGCAGGTCGTCGCGGTCGGCGCGGCCATCGAGCGGGCGCTGGACCGGCGCGCGGCCGACGGGCTGCCCGAGCAGGAGTTCGGTCACGTCGTCACGCTCATGGGCGGCCGGCTCGACGACTGGCTGAAGGCCACCGTCAAGCGCGACCACGTGATGGTCGACCCCGGCGTCCTGGAGTGGGCCGGCGTGGCGGCGCTCAAGCACGCGCACCACGTCTTCCAGCAGCGCGGGTACCGCTCGCGTGTGCTGTCGGCGGCCTTCCGCAACCACCTGCAGTGGTCCGAGCTCGTCGGCGGCGACCTGGTCGTCTCCCCGCCCTTCCAGTGGGCCAAGGACATCAACGCCAACGACGTGCCGTTCCGCACCGACGCCATCGACCAGCCGGTCGACCCGGCGGTCCTGGAGGTGCTGCGGACCAAGGTGCCGGACTTCACCCGCGCCTACGACGTCGACGGCATGACGATCGAAGAGTTCGACCGCTTCGGCGCGACGGTGCGCACGCTGCGCCAGTTCCTCGACGCCTCCGCCCAGCTCGACGCGCTCGTGCGCGACGTGCTGGTCCCGGCGGTCTGACGGGACCAGGGACCGGGAGGCGGGCGTTCCGGGGGGATGCCCGCCTCCCTCACCTCCTGGGCGTGCGTACCGCCCGCAGCGCGTGCACCAGGATGCTGCACCGTGGACGATCACGAACGCACCCGGCAGGCCTGGGCGCAGGCCGCGCACAAGTACGTCCGCGAGCACGAGCAGTTCCTGACCCAGGCCCGGACCGCCGAGCTGTTCCCGGTCGAGCAACGGATCCTCGCGCCGGTCCTGGAGAACGCCCCCGACGTCCTGCACCCGATGAGCGGCAACGGCGTCGACGACATCGCGCTGGTGCGGGCCGGGGCGAGGACGGTGACCGGCCTGGACTACGACGAGAAGGCCGTCGTGTCCGCGCAGCGCCGCGCCGACGAACTCGGCCACCCGGTGCGGTACGTCCAGGCCGACGTCCCGCCGTTCCCCGTGTCGGGCAGCGCGTTCGACCTCGTCTACACGGGCAAGGGCGCGCTGGTCTGGGTTCCGGACCTCACGGCGTGGGCGGCGGAGGTGGCGCGGGTGCTGCGCCCGGGCGGGCACCTGTTCGTCCACGAGTCGCACCCGATGGTGCCGCTGTACTCCTGGGACGCGGACACCACCCGCATCCGCGCCGACCGCGACTACTTCGCCGCCTCGCACGTCAACGACTCCTTCCCGGGTTCCGGTGCGGTCGAGCGCCAGCACACCTTCGCGCAGATCGTCCTGGCGGTCACCCGGAACGGTCTGGAACTGACCGAGCTCCAGGAGCACCCCGACCCGTTCTGGCGGATGGGCGACGTCGACGCCGCGGCCTGGCGGGGCGGGTTGCCGAACTCCTTCAGCCTGCTGGCCCGGTTCAGCGGGTGAGGCGTTCCTGCAGCAGCAGCGCGGCCGCCCCGACGGCGGGGGCGGTCGCCGCGGCCGAGGACACGGTGACGGTGACCGCGCGCCCCCACACCCGCGCCCGGGCCGACCCCACGCGGTCGGTGATCGCCGCGCCGTAGATCGCCGGGGCGGCGGCGAAACCCGGCCCGGTCAGGACGAGCAGGTCGAGGTCGAGCAGGTTCACCAGGGTCTCGGCGGCCGCCGCGACGTACCGGGCCGAGTCGTCCAGCAGCGCCCGGCAGGCGGCGCCTCCTGATCGCGCGGCGCGGGCGATCGCTGCGAAGTCGGTCATCAGCGCGCGGCGGGAGGACTCCTCCAGCGACGCCTCGGCCCGCGCCCGGGGGTCCTCCAGCGCGCGGCGGACGACGCCTTCCGGCCCCGCGACGACCTCCAGGCAGCCGGCCGAGCCGCAGCGGCACGCCGGGCCGTCGACGTCGACGCACACGTGCCCGAACTCCCCGGCCATCCCCCGCGCCCCCCGCAGGGCGACCCCGTCCAGGACGATCCCCGCCCCGAGCCCGGCGCCGCAGTACAGCGCCGCGAAGGAGCGGGCGGCGTCCACCCGGGCCACCCAGTACTCCCCGACGGCGGCGGCCGTCGCGTCGTTCTCGACCAGCACGGGCCAGCCGGTCGCCCGGCCCAGCGCCCGGCGCAGCTCCTCGCCGTCCACCGGCGCGGCCTCGGCCGTCCCGGACTCCCGTCCCGTGCGCCGCAGCAACCCGCCGTCGGGGCCGCCCCAGACCAGCCCGATGCCCAGGCACGTCTCGCGGGACTGCCCGCTGCCGCCCAGCAACCGGTCGACGTCCCCGGCGAGCCGGGTGGCGAGGTCACCGGCGTCGGTCGTGGGCGCGAAGCGGCGGGTCAGCCGGGCCAGGATCCCGCCGGTCTGGCTGGTCAGGACGTAGGTGACGGTCGTGGTGGCCAGGTCGATGCCCACGGCGGTGCGCCCACCGGGGTCGAGCTGCAGCAGCGTGCGCGGTTTGCCGCCCGTGGGCGCGCGGCCGACCTCGGCCACCACCCCTTCCGCCAGCAGCCGCTTCACGGTGGTCGAGACCGACGCCTCGGTCAGGCCCGTCAGCGCGGCGAGCTCGACACGGCTGACCGGCCCGGACGCGCGCAGGGCGTCGATCAGCCGCTCGCGCGCTCCCCCACGGGCGGGGCGGCGCACCACTCCCGGGTCGTCAACGGACGTCATCACCGCTCCTCGCCACGAGCCGGGTGCCCGGCTGCTCGCCGACTCTAGTGCGCCCGGGCAGCCCGGACCGGCACCCTTGACGAGACTTCATCAACTTAATTAAGTTATCGAACGACGGACCGAGTTCCACCCGCTCACCGATGGGGGTGCCCGCGGAGCGGTCCGGCACTCGCACCGCCGCGAGCTGCGGCCGCAGACCGAGGACGACACATGCCCCGTCGCAAGTCCCACCGGACCACCCGCCTCACCCGGTTCCTCACCGCAGGGGCCGCAGCCTCCCTCCTGCTCACCGCCGGCTGCTCGGCCGGCGCCGACAGCGGGGACGACGGCACGACGCTGGTCGCCTACACCGGCCAGGCCGGCGACTACCAGCTGAACTTCAACCCCTACTCCCCCTCCGACATCGGCGGGGCCGGCCTGATCTTCGAGCCCTTGTTCTTCATCAACAAGACGGCCGCCGACGCCGAGCCCAAGCCCCTGCTGGGCACCGAGTACGCCTGGAACGACGCCGGGACCGAGCTCAGCGTCACCCTGCGCGACGGGGCCACCTGGTCGGACGGCGAGGCCTTCACCGCCGACGACGTCGTCTTCACCTTCCAGATGCTGCTGGACCACGAAGCCCTCAACAGCACCGGTTTCGACGGCACCGTCACCAAGGTCGACGACACCCACGTCACCTTCACCTGGGCCGAACCCGCCTACACCTCCGGGCCGGACGTCCTCAGCACCGTCGTCATCGTGCCCGAGCACGTGTGGAAGGACATCGACCCCGAGGCCGACGTCCTGGAGGAGCCGGTCGGGACGGGCGCCTACACCCTCAGCGAGTTCAAGGGTCAGGCCTTCACCATGGACGCCAACCCGGAGTACTGGGGCGGGGCACCGGAGGTCTCGAAGGTCCGCTTCCTCGCCCTCTCGGGCAACCAGGCCGGCGCCGACGCCATCGCCGCCGGCACGATCGACTGGCAGACCGGCCCGATCCCCGACATGGCCAACACGAACAAGAACTTCCCGAACTACGACACCGGGTCCGTCGCCCAGAACCAGATGGTCCTCGGCGCGTGCGCGAACGCCGCCCTGGGCTGCGAGGGACCGCAGACCGACCCCGCCGTGCGGCAGGCCCTCTTCCACGCCATCGACCGCACCCAACTGAACAAGCTGGCCTTCCAGGACACCGCCTCGGAGATCTCCCCGAGCATGGCGCTGACCAGCACCCAGGCCGACACGATCTCCGCGCAGGTCGACCCGAAGGTCGCTCCCGCCACCGCGGAACCGGAGACCTCCGCCCGGATCCTGGAGGCCGCGGGCTGGGCCAAGGGTCCCGACGGCATCTACGCCAAGGACGGGCAGAAGCTCACGCTGACCATCGAGGTCGTCACGGGCTGGACCGACTACATCACCGCCATCCAGACCATCGCCGCCCAGGCCAAGACCGCCGGCATCCAGATCGAGACGGCGCAGTCCTCCTGGAACGAGTGGACCGACAAGCGGTTCAAGGGGAACTTCGAGCTCGCCATCGACTCGCTGTGGCAGGGTCCGGCCCCGGACCCGTTCTACCTCTACAGCTACTTCTACGACGGCCGGATGACCGCCCCGGTGGGCACCAAGGCCAACGGCAACAACTACTCGAGGTTCTCCGACCCCGCCGTCGACGCCGCCCTGGACGAGCTGCAGAAGCTGTCCCCGGAGGACACCGCCGGCCGCCAGGCCCAGTTCGACGTCATCCAGAGCGCCGTCGCGACCCAGATGCCCTACATCCCGGTCATGACCGGCTCCAACACCAGCGTCTGGAACGTGGCGAAGTTCTCCGGCTGGCCCACGAACGACGACCAGTACGCGTTCCCCGCGGTGTGGTCCGACTTCGACGCGGCCGAGATCTTCAAGACCCTCACACCCAAGGCCGCGAGCTGACGTCGTGAACTACCTGCTGCGCAAGCTCGGCTTCTACGCCGTCGCCTGCTGGGCGGCGCTGACGCTGAACTTCGTCATTCCCCGCCTGCTGCCCGGTGACCCCGTCGACATCCTGCTGGCCAAGCTCAGCCAGCGGGGTGCCGTCGTCACCCCCGAGACCCGCAAGGCGTACGCCACGCTGCTGGGTGGCGACACCGACGCGTCGCTGCTCTCGCAGTACTGGACGTACCTGGGCAACATCCTCCGCGGCGACCTGGGGACGTCGATCAGCTACTTCCCCGCCCCCGTCACCGACGTCATCTCGGCGTCGATGCCGTGGACGGTCGTCCTCATCGGCCTGGCCACCGTCATCGCCGCGTTCCTCGGGGTGCTGCTCGGGGCGTTCGTCGGGTGGCGGCCGGGGACCTGGCTGGACTCGATGGTGCCCGCGACCACCCTGCTGGCAGCCGTGCCGTACTTCTGGCTCTCGCTGGTCCTGGTGTACGTGCTGTCCCGGGTGCTGGGCCTGTTCCCGGCCCAGGGCGGGTACGACGTCGTCCTGTCCCCCGGCTGGAACGCGGAGTTCATCGGCTCGGCGGTCTACTACGGCTTCCTGCCGGCGCTGACCATCGTCGTCGCCTCCGTCGGCGGCTGGCTGCTGGGGATGCGCAACATGATGGTCTCCACGCTGTCGGAGGACTACGTCACCACCGCCCGCGCCAAGGGCCTGCCGAACCGGTGGATCCTGCGCAACTACGCCGCCCGCAACGCCGTCCTGCCCTCGGTGGCCGGGTTCGCGATCTCGCTGGCGTTCGTCGTGTCCGGGTCGGTGGTCACCGAGCAGGTGTTCTCCTACCCCGGCATCGGCTCGCGGCTGCTGGCGGCGGTGACGAACAACGACTACGCGCTCATGCAGGGCGTGTTCCTGTTCATCACCCTCGCCGTCCTCGGCGCGAACCTCGTCGTCGACCTGCTCTACACGCTCATCGACCCGCGCACCCGCGCCCGCTGAGAGGAGGCGGAACCGTGACGAACACCGTCCCCGTCCAGGCGGCGCTCCCCACCCCGGCGCCGTCGAGGAAACCCGTCCCGGCCTGGCGCATGCTGGTCCCGACCATGACGCCGTGGCTGGCCCTCGGCCTGCTCCTGGTCGTCGGGATCTGCCTGTTCGGGCTGGTCGGCCCGGCGCTCGTGGGCGACCCGGACACCATCCGCGACATCGGGCTGACCGGCCCCACGGGCGAGTTGTGGCTGGGCACGACGCAGACCGGTCAGGACGTCTTCGCCCAGCTCGCCCACGCCACCCGCGGATCGCTGCAGATCGGGTTCCTCGTCGGCGTCCTGGCGACCGTGCTGTCGGCCTTCTTCGGCATCTACGGCGCCTACCTCGGCGGCGCCGCCGACGAGGTCTTCTCCCTGCTGACCAACGTGTTCCTGGTCATCCCCGGCCTGCCGCTGGTCATCGTCATCTCCGGGTTCGTCCCGCGCGAGAGCCGCGGGCTGTGGACCATCGCCGTCGTGCTGGCCCTGACCAGCTGGGCCGCCTCCGCGCGGGTGCTGCGGGCCCAGACGCTGTCGGTCCGCAACCGCGAGTACGTCGCGGCCTCGCGGCTGTCCGGCGAACGTGCCTGGCGCGTGATCGTCGTGGAGATCCTGCCGAACCTGCTGCCCGTGCTGGCCTCCCAGTTCGTCTTCGCGGTGATCGCCGCGGTGCTCGGCGAGGCGGGACTGTCGTTCCTGGGCCTGGGCGCCTCCGGTTCCGCCACGCTGGGCACCATGCTGTTCTACGCCCAGAACGGGTTCGCCCTGCCGCTGGGCGCCTGGTGGTGGTTCGCTCCCCCGGGTCTGCTCATCGCTCTGCTGGGCACGGGGTTGTCGCTGGTGAACTTCTCGATCGACGAGATCGTCAACCCGAAGCTGAAGAACGTCCGCCTGCACCGCAAGCGGGCTCGGGCGGCCGCCCGAGCGGCGAGGAGGGCAACCCGATGAGCGACGTCGTCCTGAGCGTTCGCGACGTGACCGTCGTCTACGAGACCGAGGACCCCGTGACCGCGGTGGCCTCGGCCGGCTTCGAACTGCACCGCGGGGAGATCCTCGGCCTGGCCGGGGAGTCGGGCTGCGGCAAGACGACCCTGGCCTACGCCGTGAACCGGCTGCACCAGCCGCCGGCCCGGATCGCCTCCGGCACGGTCGTCCTGCACGACGCCACCACCGGCCGGGACGTCGACGTGCTCGGCCTCGACGAGGAGCAGCTGCGGCGGTTCCGCTGGTCGAAGCTGTCCATGGTGTTCCAGGGCGCCATGAACGCCCTGAACCCCGTGCGCACCGTCGGCGCCCAGCTGGACGACACGCTGCGCGCGCACGCGCCGGAGCTGGACAGGCGGGCCCGCAGGACCCGGTCGGCCGAGGTCCTCGAACGCGTCGGGGTCGGCGCCGACCGGCTGCGGGCCTACCCGCACGAGCTGTCCGGCGGCATGCGCCAGCGGGTGATGATCGCGATGGCCATGCTCCTGGAACCCCAGGTGATGATCATGGACGAGCCGACGACGGCGCTCGACGTCGTCGTCCAGCGCGACATCCTGCGCGAGATCGTCCGGCTGCGCGACGAGATGCAGTTCGCCGTCGTCTTCATCACCCACGACCTGCCGCTGCTGCTGGAGATCAGCGACCGCATCGCCGTCATGCGGCACGGCGAGATCGTCGAACTCGACACCGCGGACACCCTGTACCGCAACGCCGCCCACCCTTACACCCGCAGACTGCTGGGCTCGTTCCCGAGCCTGTCCGGCGACCGCGGCGCGTTCATCCGCTCCGGCGAGCTCGACGGGGAACTGACGGAGGAGATCGCATGACCAGCGTGTCGGTGACCGACCTCACCAAGGACTACGGCCTGCGCAAGGGTCTGCGGCGCACCCCCTTCCGCGCCGTCGACCGCGTCAGCTTCGATCTGCTCCCCCGTCGCACGGTCGCCCTGGTCGGGGAGTCCGGTTCGGGCAAGTCGACCATCGCCAAGCTCCTCACCCGGCTGGAGAAGCCGAGTTCGGGCAGCGTGGACGTGCGCCTGGCCGACGGCACCCCCGTCCTGGGGTCGGTGTACCAGCGGCAGGTGCAGATGGTGTTCCAGGACCCGTTCGCCTCGCTCAACCCGTTCCACTCCGTCGGCCACCACATCGCCCGGCCGCTGCAACTGCACGGCCGGACGAAGGGTGCGGCGCAGACGCACGAGCGCGTCCTGGAGATGCTCGAACGCGTCAACCTCACCCCCGCCGACGTGGTCGCGGCCCGCCGGCCGCACGAACTGTCCGGCGGGCAGCGCCAGCGCGTCGCCATCGCCCGCGCGCTGGCGCCGGGGGCCAAGGTGCTCATCGCCGACGAACCCGTCTCGATGCTCGACGTGTCGATCCGGCTCGGGGTGCTGAACCTGCTGGCCCGGCTGCAGCGCGAGGAGGACCTCGCAGTCCTCTACATCACCCACGACCTGGCCACGGCCCGGCACTTCTCCGACGAGGTCCTCGTCCTGTACCGCGGCCGCGTCGTCGAGCGCGGCCCGGCCGATGCGGTGATCCTGGACCCGCACCACGACTACACCAAGCTGCTCGCCCAGGCCGCTCCCGACCCCGAACGCGTCGGCAAGGTCGTCGCGACCGAGACCGTCGTCGACCGCTCGGCCATCGACAACAGCGTCTGCTACGACCACCACCTGCGCGCCTGGACAGAGCACGGCGCACCCACCGCGGCCGTCGGCTGAACGACCGTGCCGCAACGAGAGGACACACCCCCAGTGGACGTACGCGCACTGCACGACGGCTGGACCCTGCGGCCGGCGGGCGGGGAGATCCCCGAGGAGGTCGACCGGGCCGGCTGGATCCCGGCGCAGGTGCCGGGAACGGTGCACACCGACCTGCTCACGGCCGGCCTGATCCCCGACCCCTACGTCGGGGAGAACGAGGCCGCGCTGACGTGGATGCACCGCAGCGCCTGGGAGTACCGGACCCGCCTGGACGCCGGGCCGCCCGCGCCCGGCGAACGCGTCGAGCTGCTGTTCGACGGCCTGGACACCGTCGCGACCCTCACCCTGGACGGGACCGAACTGGGCCGGACGGTGAACATGCACCGCGCTCACCGCTTCGACCTGACCCGGCTCACCGGGCCCGGTGAACTCGTCGTGCGGTTCGACTCCGCCCTCGAGCACGCCGAATCGGTCGAGAAGGACGTCGGCGCCCGCCCCCGCACCTACGACCACCCCTTCAACGCCGTCCGCAAGATGGCCTGCAGCTTCGGCTGGGACTGGGGACCGGACCTGCAGACCGCCGGGATCTGGCGTCCGGTCACGCTGCGGCGCTGGCGGACCGCCCGCTTCGCCACCGTCCGGCCGCTGGCGGGCCTGGACGGGACCACGGGGCGGCTGCGGGTCCACGTCGACGTCGAGCGTTCCGGTCTGGAGGCCGCGACCGCGCTCACGGTGCACGTCGACCTCGGCCGGCACGGGAGGGCCGCGACGGTGCTGGACCCGGCGAGCGCGAGCGCCGTCCTGGAGGTCGAGGTGCCCGAGGCGCCGGTCTGGTGGCCGCGCGGGTACGGCGAGCAGCCGCTGGTCGACGTCGGGGTCCGGCTGTGCGCGCACGACGGCGAGCTGCTGGACGAGCGCAGCTACCGCACCGGTTTCCGCGACGTGCGCATCGACGACTCCCCCGACGAGTTCGGCACCCGCACCGTCGTGGTCGTCAACGGGCAGCCGGTGTTCGTGCGGGGGGTCAACTGGATCCCGCGCGACCACCTGCTGACCCGGCTGGACGCCGACCGGTACGCCGCGGCCCTGGACGACGCCGTCGACGCGCACTGCAACCTGGTGCGGGTCTGGGGCGGTGGGTTGTGGGAGAGCGAGGACTTCTACCGCCTGTGCGACGAACGTGGTCTGCTGGTGTGGCAGGACTTCCCGTTGGCCTGCGCCGCCTACGCCGAGGAGGACCCGTTGCGGACCGAGTTCGAGGCCGAGGTCCGCGAGAACGTGACGCGGCTGTCGCACCACCCGTCGCTGGCGGTCTGGAGCGGTGGCAACGAGAACCTGCAGGGCCACGAGGACTGGGGGTGGAAGGAGGAGCTGGGTTCCTCGACGTGGGGTGCGGGCTACTACCACGACCTGTTCCCGGCGCTGCTGGCCGAGCTGGACGGGACGCGGCCGTACCAGCCGGGCAGCCCGGTGAGCCCTGCCACTGCTCCGCAGGGGGTGCACCCCAACGACCCCGACCACGGCACGAACCACGAGTGGGACGTGTGGAACCGGCTGGGCTGGCCGCACTACCGCGACCGGATCCCGCGGTTCTGCGCTGAGTTCGGCTACCAGGCGCCGCCGACGCTGGCCACGATCGCGGAGTTCCTGCCCGCGGACCAGCGGTCCGCGACGTCGCCGGCGTTCCTGGCCCACCAGAAGGCGCTGGACGGCAACGGCAAGCTGGACCGCGGGATGGCGCCGCACACGGGTGTGCCCTCCGGGTTCGAGGACTGGGTGTGGGCCGCGCAGCTGAACCAGGCCCGTGCGGTGTCCTGCGCGGTGGAGCACCACCGGTCGTGGTGGCCGCGGACGGCGGGGTCGATCTACTGGCAGCTCGACGACTGCTGGCCGGTGACGTCCTGGGCGGTCGTCGACGGGTCCGGCCGGCGCAAACCGGCCTTCCACGCACTGCGACGGGCGTTCGCGCCGCGGATGCTCACGGTGCAGCCGCGTGCGGGGGTGCCGCACGTCGTCGTCGTCAACGACACCGCGCAGGAGTTCTCCACCCAGGTCCTGGTCCGTCGCACGACGCTGACCGGTGAGGTGCTGGAGCGCACGGAGTTCGACGTGTCCGTGCCGGCCCGCGCGGTGCGCACGTGCCCGCTGCCGCTGGTCGGCGGGGACGGTGAACCCGTGGTGGTCGACGCCGGCGGGTTGCGCGCGGTGCACCTGGAGGCCCCCGACAAGGACCTGCCGTGGGAGCCGGACCCGTTGCGGGTCGGCGTGACCCGCGTCGACGGCGGGTACGCGGTGCGGGTGCGGGCGGAGTCGTTCGCCCGGGACGTGACCCTGCTGGCGGACGTCGTCGCCCCCGACGCCCGCGTCGACGACGGGCTGGTGACGCTGCTGCCCGGGGAGTCGCACACCTTCCGCGTGCGCAGCGGGGCGGTCGTCGACGCCGAGGAGTTCGCCGGGGCCCTGCGCACGGCGAACCGGTTCGGCCGCTCGTGAGCGGCGGGACGATCGGCCTGGTGATCCCCGGCCCGGCGCACCGGATCGGGGTCGAGCCGTACTTCGTCGAACTCGTCGAGGGGATGGAACAGGTGCTGCACCCGGCCGGGTACAGCGTCCTGGTGCTCGTCGTGGCCGACCTGCCCTCCGAGCTGGCGACCTACCAGCGGTGGAGCGCCGGCGAGGAGGTGCGCGCCGTGGTCGTCGTCGACCTGGTGCAGGGCGACGTCCGGCCGCAGTTCCTGGCCGACCTGGGGATGCCGCACGTCCTGGCCGCGCACCTGGAGTCCCCGTGGGCCTGCACGAGCGAGGTCGCCGACGACGCCGCCCGGCTGGCCCGGGCGGTGGAGTTCCTCGCGGAGTCGGGTCACCGGCGGCTGGGGCACGTGTGCGGTCCCGCGCACCTGGTGCACACCGCCGAACGCCGCGTCGCGATCGCGGCGAGCGCGGCGCGGCTGGACGTCCAGGTGCTGACGGCCGAGGCCGACTACACCGCGGCGGCCGGTGTGCAGGCCGTCACCGAACTCCTGGCCGCGGCCGGTCCGCCGACGGCCGTGGTGTTCGACAACGACGTCATGGCCGTCGCCGCCCTGGAGCACCTCACGGCGCGGGGCGTGCGCGTGCCCGGCGACGTCAGCCTGATGTCGGCCGACGACTCCCCGTTGTGCGAGGTGTCGGTGCCGCCGCTGTCGGCCATGACGGTGGACGTGCACCACCGCGGGCAGCGGCTGGGGGCGGCGGTGCAGGCCGTCCTGGCCGGTGGGGACGCCCGGCAGCCGCCGAGTCCGGAGTCGCACGTCGTCGTGCGGGGCAGCACGGCCGCCCGCGCCACGTCCGGATCCCTGGCGGCAGAATCGATCGGGTGACGGCCCAGGGATTCCTGCTACTGCTCGAGCTCGTCGGGGTGTTCGCCTTCGCCCTGGACGGGGCGCTCACGGCGATGCGCGCGACCCACCTCGACCTCTTCGGCGTGGTGACGCTGGGGATCGTGACGGCCGTGGGGGGCGGGATCCTGCGTGACGTGCTGCTCGGCGAGCTGCCGCCGGCGACGTTCCGCACCTGGTACTACCTGGCCACCGCGACGGCCGGCGCCCTCGCCGCGTTCTGGGGGCACCGGCTGCTGGCGCGGATGTCCCGGCCGATCCTCGTCTTCGACACGGTCGGCCTGTCGTTGTTCTCCGTCACCGGCGCCCAGCTGGCGGTGGACGCCGGACTCGGGGCGGGGCAGGCGATCCTGCTCGGTGGGCTGACCGGCGTCGGCGGCGGGACGCTGCGCGACGTGCTGGTGCGCCGGGTTCCCGGCATCCTGACCGGTGGCCTGTACGCGCTGCCGGCGCTGTGCGGGGCGGCCGTCGCCGTGCTCGGCCCGCTGCTGGGCCTGTCGTCCGGGGTGTCGGCCTTCGCGGGCGGCGCGGTGTGCGCCCTGCTGCGCACGGGTGGCGTCCTGCGCGGCTGGCGGGCTCCGCGCGCGACCCTCACCGCTCCGGAACAGCTGGACTGACCAGCTCGTCGACGACCGCCTGGGCCACGTCCCGCAACTTGCGCCGCTCGGTGCGGGCCTGGCTGCGCAACCGCGCGAAGGCCTCGTCGGGGTGGATGCGGAAGCGTTGCGCCAGTATGCCTTTGGCCTGCTCCAGCACGACCCGGCCGTCGAGGGCCTCCTGCAGCTGGGCCTGGACGCGGACCCCCTCGGCGACGTGCTCGAGCTGGGTGATGCCGACGGCGCCGAAGGAGGCCATCGCCTGCGCCACGTCGAGCTCGACGGCGGAGTAGGTGCCCTCGTGGTCGCGGAACAGGTTCAGCGCGCCGATGGCGCGGCCGCCGCGGTGGACCGGCAGGGCGTGCACGGCCACGATGCCGACCTCGGCCGCCACCCGGCTGAAGCGCGGCCACCGCTCGGCGATCCCGGCCGCCGTGGGCACCGACACGACCGCGCCGCTGCGGTAGGCCTCCAGGCACGGGCCTTCGTCGACCTGCAGCTGGAACAGCTCGACGACGCTCAGCTGCAGGGGGTTGGACGCCAGCAGCTGCAGGTCACCGCGGGCGTCCTCGACCATCAGCCCGACGGCGTGGGCGGACAGCAGCTCGGCGCAGTGCCCGACCAGCCGGTGGGCCAGCTCGAGCGGCTCGCCGTGCTCGGCCAGCACCTGGGCGATGTCGTTGACCGCGGCGGCCACCGCGTCGGCGCGCACGTCCACACCTGACCTCCACACGCGGCCGGCTCCGCCGGCCCATCGGCCCCTCTGCACCCCGCCGGCACGCGCCGGGCTGCACGTGCGGGTCCATTGTGGACGATGCCCGGCGGACCGGGCGACCGTACGTGACGCCGCGTCACCTCGATGGTGGGCGCCCCCTACGCTGCGGCCATGACGTACCCCGGGCCGGTCCAGCACACCGTGAGCTTCACCCTCGTCCACCCCGAGGGGTCCGCCGCCGAGCAGGAGTTCCTGGCCACCGCCCGCACGGTGCTCACCGGGATCGCGGGGGTGCGGGAGTTCACCGTCCACCGGCAGGTCAGCCCCCGGAGCGGGTTCCGGTTCCAGTTCTCGATGGTGTTCGCCGACGAGGCCGCCTACCGCGCCTACGACGCCCACCCCGACCACGTCGGGTTCGTGTCCTCCCGCTGGGTGCCGGAGGTCGCGGCCTTCGCCGAGCAGGACTTCGTCGCGTACGGGGCCTGAGCCGTGTTCGGACCGCTGTGCGCCTTCCCGATCACGCCCCTGGCCGGGGTGGAGGTGCAGGAGGAGGGTGTCGTCTCCCTCGTCCGCCGCGCCGTCGACGGCGGCGCCGACTCCGTCTGCGTGCTGGGCTCCACCGGCGGCTACCCGTACCTGACGCGCTCACAGCGGCGGCGGGTGGCCGAACTCGCGGTCGGCGCCGCCGGGGACGTCCCGGTCCTGGTCGGGGCCGGGGCGCTGTCGACGCGGGCGGTGCTCGAGGTCGTGCAGGACGCGCAGCGGGCCGGGGTCAGCGGGGTGCTGCTCGCCCCGCTGTCCTACCAGCCGCTCACCGACGACGAGGTGTTCGGCCTGTACGCCGACGTCACACGGGAACTGTCGGTCCCGCTGTGCGTCTACGACAACCCCACGACCACGCACGTCCGGTTCAGCGACGCGCTGCACGCCCGGATCGCGGAACTGCCGCTCGTCCGCTCGGTGAAGCTGCCCGGGGTTCCCGCCGACCCCGCCGCCGCGCGGGACCGGGTGGCGGCGCTGCGCGCGCTGCTGCCCGCGTCGGTCTCCCTCGGCGTCTCGGGCGACGCGCACGCCGTGCGTGGTCTGCAGGCCGGCTGCGACGTCTGGTACTCCGTCCTGGCCGGGACCCTGCCGGTCGTGTGCCGCGAACTCCTGGCCCCGGACGCGGACGACAGCCGGCTGCTGCCGCTGTGGGACCTGTTCTCGCGCTACGGCAGCCTGCGGGTGGTCACGGCGATGACGCTCGCCCTGGGTCTGGTGGCGCGGGCGGACCTGCCCCGTCCCGTGCGGGAACTGCCCGAGGCGGGGCGGCGTGAACTCGCCGCGGTGCTGGCCGCGCTGCCGGTCGGGTGAGCTGGGGGTGTGCGGGGTTTGTGCGGGGTTTGAGCGCGCGGTCACCGCGTGCGCGGTGAACGCGCGCGAGGTCACCGCGCGCCGACCACCACGACCCCGGCGTTTGCGCGCGCGGTCACCACGTGCCCGGTGAACGCGCGCGAGGTCACCGCGCGCCGACCACCACGACCCCGGCGTTTGCGCGCGCGGTCACCGCGTGCCCGGTGAACGCGCGCGAGGTCACCGCGCGCCCGATCACGCGGGGAACGCCGCGGCGAGCCGGCGCCACTCCTGCTCGCTGACGGGCAGCACACCCCCGTGCTTGGTGTTCGGCGGGATCGAGTACTCCCCCGCCGGCACCGGAATCCACCGCCCGCCGAGCGGGTCGTCGGTGGTGAGCGGCAGGTAGCCCTGCGGCCGGACGGAGTACTGGTCGACGAACAGGTACCAGCGGTCGCGCCGCGCGTCGTGGACGACGACGGGCGCCTCGACGTCGGGGAACAGCTCGTCGGCGATCCGCTGCGCGACGACCTCGAACCCGTCGCCACGGTCGACCTCGGCGAACAGCCGCAACGAGTCCGGGGCCCGCGAGTCGTCCTTGGAGAACCGCAGCCACGCCTGCCCGCAGCGGGCGAGCGTCGTGTCGATGACGGCGCGGCCGCGGTCGATGAGCACCTCCGCCGGACCGATCGTGCGGAAGTCGCGGGTGCGGGCGGTCAGGACGCGGCTGTAGCCGTCGCCCTCGCGCGCCTGGTCCGCGTACAGGGCTGAGGACCACAGCAGCGTGAACTCCCCCGTGGCGGGGTCGAACGTCGCCTCGGGCGCCCACGCCATCCCGGCGTTCGGGGGCGCGACCTGCAGCTGCCACGGCTGCGACCACTGCACGAGGTCCACCGAGCGCCAGACCACGATGCTGCGGCTGCCCTGCCGCCGCCAGGAGTCCCATCCCGCGTCGTCCCCGCCGTAGATGCGCAGGTCGGTGGCCACGACGAAGAACTCCCCGTTCCCGCGCACGACGAACGGGTCGCGGATGCCGGTGGTCCCCAGCGTGGGTTCCAGGACCGGCCGCCCGCCGTTGGCCCGCCGCCAGAACAGCGGGTCGTCGCCCTCGCTGAGGGAGAAGAACACCTGCTCGCCGTGACCGTCGGGGTCCTCGACGTGGTGGACGAAGAGGTAGTGGTCGCGGGGTTCGCCGTCACCGTTGCTCAGCACGGCCGGACCCTACCGCGGCGCTCGCGCCGGAACGGCCGACGCGAGCACCGACGGGGTTCAGAGGGTCGCGGGCGCCGTGGCCGGGTCGCCGTCGGCGGCGGCCGCCAGCTGCGGGACGGCCTGCTCGACGGCGTAGGGCAGCGACAGCGGGCTGGAGTTGCCCAGGGCGCCGGCGAAGTCGGTGTCGAAGGTCGGCACGTAGATCGTGCGCCCCTCGGTGACCACGGCCAGGTTCGCGGCGACGGGGTTCGCGGCGAACTCCTCGGCGCTGCGCCCCAGGACCACCAGGACGTCGGTGTCCAGCAGGGGAACCTGCTCCGCGCTGAGGCCGGCCGGGTCCACGGTCGTGTTCTCCTCGAACCCGAACTGCAGGAAGAAGTTCCCGCGCGGGTCGGAGGAGTCCAGCGGGTAGTAGGACTCGTTGAACAGGACGACGCTGATGGTCTTGCCCGCGAACTCGGGGTGGGCGTCGGCGGCGTCCTGGAAGTCCGCCTCGACGTCGTCGACGAGCGAACTCGCCTCGGCCTCCTTGCCCAGCGCCCTGCCGATGACCGTGAGTTCCTCCTGCCAGCTGGCGGCGGCCGTGGAGTCGGCGCCCTCACCCTCGGGGATGACGTCGCCGATGGTCGGGGCGATGGCCGTCAGGGTCTGGTAGTCGGCCTCGGTCAGGTAGGCGTAGGCGCCGATGATGAGGTTGGGTTCGAGCGAGGCGATCGTCTCGAAGTTCAGCTCGGACTGGCCGACCGAGGTGATGCCGCCGGCCGGCAGCAGGTCCACGGCCCACGGCCGCCGGGTGGCGTCGTAGGAACCGAGCGGGGTGCGGGCCCCCACGGGGGTGACGCCGAGGGCGAGGACGAAGTCCTCCTCGTTGTAGCCGACCGTCACGACCTTGGCCGGCGCGGACTCGATCGTCGTCGAGCCCAGCTTGTGCTCGATGGTGACGGGGAACCCCTCGGCGGCGGGGGTCGAGGACTGCGAGGACGCCGACCCGCTCGTGGCGGAGTCGTCATCACTCCCGCACGCGGCGAGGGTGGTGAGGGCGCCGGATGCGGCGAGGGCGGCGAGGACGGATCGACGATGCACGAGGACAGGTTAGCCTCACCTGCTGAGTGCTCGGGATCACAGGCCACTTCCCGCGATCGCCCTGTGATCACCCCCGGTTCGCCGTACGGGTCGCCGGCACCCGGAGCCTTCGCGAGGTGCTGCTCCGTACCGCAACCCCTCGCGGGGAACGGGCAGCCACCGACGCCCGCTCACCTGCGCCGGACGTGCTCCACGACGGCGCCGGGTTCGACGACGAGTTCGGCACCGTCGAGTTCCAGGGCCCGGGTGGTCGGTGCGAGGTTGGCCACGAGCACCCGGACCTGCTCGGCGTCCCGTCCCGCGAGGACGTGCACCCCTTGCGGCAGTGCGGATCCGAGGTGGAGGCGTTCCAGCCCGGCGAACCGCGCCAGGCGGCGGAGGCTGTCGGGTGCCGTTCCCCCGACGTCCCCGAACGTCACCGAGGCCACCCCCGCGACGCTGAACTCGGCGGCACTGGCCACGACCCACGCGGCGAACGCCGGGGCGTCGACGCGTGGATCGCGTGCGACACGGTCCCGGCCCGGACGCCACGGCGTCGTCGCGACGGCGTTGAACCGCGCCCGCAGGGTCACCGGCCCGACGTGGACCGGGCGCCCGGCGGCGGTCGCGACGGCCTGCCGTGCCGTCAGGCGCTGGACGGCGAGCGCCTCCAGGACCTGGTCGCGGCCGGTGTCGTGCATCTGCGGGGTGCTGGCGAACACCACCCCGTCGGCGTCGGCGGGCAGCTGGGCGACGGTGCGGTTCAGTTCGGTGAAGTGCGAGCGCGCGCCGGCGACGAGCGGCACGTCAGGCGGCGCCGCGGCCCGCAACGCCGTCCACAGTTCCGGGGTGCTGACGTGGGTCGTGAGCGAGTGGACGCCCAGGCGGACGAGCGGAGTTCCGGCCAGGGCCTGCACCGCGGGGCCCAGCTGGGCGGGGTCGTCGGTGACGAGCCGGACGTCCAGGGACCTGCCCGCGGCGCGGGCACGGGCGAGTTCGGTCTCCCAGTCGGGGTCGGGGAGCACGAGCTCGACGAGCAGCGGGCCCTGGAAACCCTCGACGGGCGCGGTGGTCGCCCACTGCGGCAACGGCTCGCCGCTCGCCACCAGGGTGACGGGGCCGGGTTCCGGCGCGACCGGTGCGGGGGTCGCGTTCGTGGCGCAGCGCACGACGAGGCGCTGGCGCACCGTGGCCCCGGCGGGCAGGTGCACCGGGAACGGCACGTCCAGCGGGGTGCTGTAGGTCTTGAACGAGGCGTCGGTCCAGTTGCGCTGGTCCTCCATCTCGAACACGTCGCCGTCGAACGCGACGTGGACGTCGACGCCCGGGCGCGACCAGGTCAGGGCGGCGACGTCCCGGGCCGGCTGGTGCGGCGCGATCTGGACGGGGAACCGGGTGGCGGTCGTCGAACCGTCCGGGTGGGTGACCTGGAGCGCCGTCCCGGCCTCGTCGGGGCGGTGCAGCACGACGAGACCGAAGCGGTTGCGGGCGAAGGCGGTGCGCGTGGTGGCGGTGAGGTCGACGGTGAGCGCGTCGTCGGTGGCGCTCACCTGCAGGGTCCAGTCGGCGTGGACGGTGTCCTCGCCGCCCTCGTCGAGGAACTCCCCCGTCAGGCGGATCCCGCCGGCGGCGCGGTCCACGGTCGCCACGGTCGCCGGGGCCGTGCGCCAGTCCCGGTCGCGCAGGACCGCCCGCACGGCGCGCAGGACGGGGACCCCGCAGAACTCCAGGTCCGACAGCGAACCTCCGCGGCGGACCTGCCCGCTCCACGGCCCCAGGCCGAAGGGGACGGGTTCGGGTTCCCCGTCGTTCCAGCGGGCACCGTCCATCAGAGCGTCGTCATGCCGCCGTCGACGCGGAACAGGCTTCCGGTGGCGAACGAGGACTCGTCGCTGGCCAGGTAGGTCATGATCCCGACGACGTCGGCCGGGGTTCCCGGACGCCCCAGCGGCGTGCGGGACACGATGGAGGCCCGCGAGTCCGCGTCCCCGGAGATCGCCGTGACCAGCGGCGTCTCGGTGTACCCGGGGACCACCGTGTTGACCCGGATGCCGCGGTCGGCGTACGCGGCCGCCACCGTCCGGCACATCCCGTGGATCCCGGCCTTGGTGCTGGAGTAGGCCGTGAAGTCCCTGCCCTCCCCGTTCAGCCCCGTCGGGGACCCGGTGAGGATGATCGACCCGCCTCGTCCTGCGCCGTTCCCCAGCATCGCGCGGACCGCGTGCTTGACGGTCAGGAACGTCCCGGTGAGGTTCACCGACACCGTCCGCTCCCACACCGCCAGGTCCAGGTCGGCGATCGGGGCGTCCTGCCCGAACAGCTGCACGCCGGCGTTGGCCACCACGACGTCCACCGTCAGACCGCGACCGGCGACCTCGGCGAACGCGGCCTGCACCGAGGCCTCGTCGGTGATGTCCATCCGCAGGCCGAACGCCTCACCGCCGGCGTCCTGCGCCGCGGCCCGGGCGCCGTCGGCGTCGCGGTCGGTGAACGCGACCCGCGCGCCCTGCGCGACGAACGCCGTCGCCACCGCGCGGCCGATGCCGGATGCGGCACCGGTGACCAGGACGGTCTTGCCCTGCAAGCGGTCGCTCACGCGTTCCTCCCGTTCTGGCCCGCGTCCTCGCGGAGTAGCCGGCACGCATCGTCGCGGGACGGCACACTCCGTGTCAACCGGTTGACCGGTGTTCACCGGCACTTTCAGGTACTTTGACGGCGTGCCGGCCTTCCGCAGCGACGACCCCTCCCTCGTGCAGATGGAGCTGAAGGCCGTTCCCCGCGGCAGCGCCGTCTCCGAGGTCGTCCGTCAGCTGACCACCCTGCTGTCCTCCGGGCAGTTCGCACCCGGCTCCCGGCTGCCTCCGGAGCGCCAGCTCGCCGAGGAACTCGGCGTCGGCCGCTCGGCGGTCCGGGAGGCGCTCGCCGCGCTCGACGTGCTCGGCATCGTCACCGTGCGCCCGGGGTCGGGCACGTACCTGCGCGACAGCATGTCCGAGCTGCTGCCCACGACGCTGAGCTGGGGCCTGATGCTCTCCGCCCAGCACACCTCGCAGCTGTCCGAGGTGCGCAGCGCCCTGGAGGTGCACGCCGCCGCGCTCGCGGCCGACCGCATCGGCGCCGAGGGCCTGCAGGCGCTGCAGGAGTCGCTGGAGCAGATGGAGGCCAACCTCGAGGACCTGCCCGCGTTCATCGAGGCCGACGCCCACTTCCACGTCACCCTCGCCCGCGCCTCGGACAACGAGGTGCTCGCCGACCTGCTGCAGACCACCCGCAGCCTGCTGCGGTTGTGGGTGGACCGTGGCCTGCGCCGTCGTGAGCAGGCCGAGGTCGCCTGCCGCGAGCACCGGGCCGTGTTCGACGCCGTCGCCGCCCGCGACGTGCAGGGCGCCCAGTCGGCCATGCGGACGCACATGTCGACCGCGGGCAACCGGGTCGAGCACGCCAACGACGCCGAGGGGTAGTCCCCTTCGCCGTCGGAGAACGGGGGAACGTCGGTCGCCGGGTGGACGCTGAGTTCCCCATGACCAACGACCCTGGTCCGGAGGCGCTGGACGCCTACTCCGAGGTGGTCACGCGCGTCGCCCGCACGGTGCTGCCGAGCGTCGCGAGCGTGGCCGTGCGCAACGCCCGCGGCGCCGGTGGCGGCAGCGCCTCGGTCATCACCCCCGACGGTTTCCTGCTCACCAGCGCGCACGTCGTCGAAGGTGTCGACCCTCCCGTGGACGTCGTGGACGCCGCCTTCACCGACGGCACCACGGTCCGCGCCGACGTCGTGGGCCGCGACCCGCTGTCCGACCTGGCCGTCCTGCACGCCCGCGGCGACGTCCCGGACCCCGTCGAGTTCGGGGACGCCTCGCGACTGCAGGTCGGTCAGCTCGTCGTCGCCCTGGGCAACCCGCTGGGACTGGCCGGCAGCGTGACGGCCGGGATCGTCTCGGCGCTGGGGCGCTCGCTGCCGACACGAGCCGGCCGCGTCGTCGACGAGGTCGTGCAGACCGACGCGGCCTTGAACCCGGGGAACTCCGGCGGGGTGCTCGCGGACGCGCGCGGCCGGATGGTCGGGGTGAACACCGCCGTCGCCGGGGTGGGCCTGGGGCTGGCGGTGCCGGTCAACTCCACGACCCGCGAGATCGTCGGCGCGCTCATGAGCACCGGGCGGTTCCGGCGCGCCTGGCTGGGCGTCGCCGGTGCGCAGGTCCCGCTGCCGCCGGCGGTGGCGGCGAAGGTCGGGACCCCGACGGGGATGCAGGTCGCGGGTGTCGTGGAGGGCTCACCGGCCGCAGCCGCCGGGTTGCACCGCGGCGACCTGGTGATCTCGCTGGCCGGGGAGCTGGTGACGTCGACCACGCAGATCCAGCGCCGCATGGTGGAGGGGGCGATCGACCGTCCGGTCGAGATCACGGTGTGGCGCAACGGGGCGCTGGTCGACGTCGTCGTCGTGCCCCGCGAACTGGCGTGAGGAAGTCACCTGACCCCCGCCCGGGGGGCGGGGGTCAGGGGGTCAGAAGTCCCAGTCCTCGTCCTCGGTGGCCACGGCCTTGCCGATGACGTAGCTGGACCCGGAGCCGGAGAAGAAGTCGTGGTTCTCGTCGGCGTTCGGGGACAGCGCGGCCAGGATGGACGCGTCGACCTTGGTCATGTCCGAGGGGAACATCCCCTCGTAGCCCAGGTTCATGAGCGCCTTGTTGGCGTTGTAGTGCAGGAACGTCTTGACGTCCTCGGTGAGGCCGACGCCGTCGTAGAGGTCGGCCGTGTACTTGCACTCGTTGTCGTAGAGCTCGTACAACAGGTCGAACGTGTAGTCCTTGATCTCGTCGCGCCTGGCCTGGTCGACCAGTTCGAGACCGCGCTGGAACTTGTAGCCGATGTAGTAGCCGTGCACGGCCTCGTCGCGGATGATCAGCCGGACGAGGTCGGCGGTGTTCGTCAGCTGCGCGCGGCTGGAGAAGTGCATCGGCAGGAAGAACCCGGAGTAGAAGAGGAACGACTCCAGCAGCGTGGAGGCGACCTTCCGCTTCAGCGGGTCGTCACCGTGGTAGTAGTCCAGCACGATGGCGGCCTTGCGCTGCAGCGCCTCGTTCTCCTCCGACCACCCGAAGGCCTCGTCGATCTCGCGGGTCGTGGCCAGCGTGGAGAAGATCGAGGAGTAGCTGCGGGCGTGCACCGACTCCATGAACGCGATGTTCGTGTAGACGGCCTCCTCGTGCGGCGTCAGCGCGTCCGGGATGAGCGAGACCGCACCGACGGTGCCCTGGATGGTGTCCAGCAGGGTCAGGCCGGTGAAGACGCGCATCGTCAGCGTGCGCTCCTGCGGGCTGAGGTTCTGCCACGACTGGACGTCGTTGGACAGCGGCACCTTCTCCGGCAACCAGAAGTTGCTGGTGAGGCGGTTCCAGATCTCCAGGTCCTTGTCGTCCTGGAGGCGGTTCCAGTTGATCGCGTTGACGCGGTCGATGAGCTTCAACTTCTCCACGGTTCCCTCTTCCCAACAGGTCGGCGACAGCTCCGAGCAGGCTCAGAGCATGCAGCTGACGCAGCCCTCGACCTCGGTGCCCTCGAGCGCCATCTGCCGGATGCGGATGTAGTAGATCGTCTTGATGCCCTTGCGCCAGGCGTAGATCTGCGCGCGGTTGATGTCGCGCGTGGTGGCGGTGTCCTTGAAGAACAGCGTCAGCGACAGACCCTGGTCGACGTGCTGCGTCGCCGCGGCGTAGGTGTCGATGATCTTCTCGGGGCCGATCTCGTAGGCGTCGGCGTAGTACTCCAGGTTGTCGTTCGTCATGAACGGCGCCGGGTAGTACACGCGGCCGAGCTTGCCCTCCTTGCGGATCTCGATCTTGGAGGCGATCGGGTGGATCGAGGAGGTCGAGTTGTTGATGTAGCTGATCGACCCCGTCGGCGGGACGGCCTGCAGGTTCTGGTTGAAGATGCCGTGCTCGACGACGGAGGCCTTCAGCCCCGCCCAGTCCGCCCGGGTCGGCAGCGTGATGCCGGCGTCGGAGAACAGCTTCGCGACGCGCTCGGTGGCGGGCAGGAAGTCGTTCTCGAGGTACTTGTCGAAGAACGTCCCGTCGGCGTACCGGGAGTTCTCGAAGCCCTCGAAGGTCTCACCGCGCTCGATGGCGATGTTGTTGCTGGCGCGCAGGGCGTGGAACAGCACCGCCGCGAAGTACACGTTGGTGAAGTCGATGCCCTCCTCGCTGCCGTAGTGCACGCGCTCGCGGGCCAGGTAGCCGTGCAGGTTCATCTGCCCCAGGCCGATGGCGTGCGACTTGGAGTTGCCGTGGGCGATCGAGGGCACCGACTGGATGTCGCTGGCCACCGAGACCGCGGTCAGCGCGCGGACGGCCGTCTCGACGCTGCGCCCGAGGTCGCCGCCGTCCATCGCCAGGGCGATGTTCAGCGAGCCGAGGTTGCAGGAGATGTCCTTGCCGATCTCGGAGTACGTCAGGTCCTCGGCCAGCGTGCTGGGCGTGTTGACCTGCAGGATCTCCGAGCACAGATTCGACATGTTGATGCGGCCGGCGATCGGGTTGGCCGCGTTCACCGTGTCCTCGAACACGATGTACGGGTAGCCGGACTCGAACTGCAGCTCGGCGAGGGTCTGGAAGAACTCGCGGGCCGAGATCTGCGTCTTGCGGATCCGGTCGTCGGCCACCATCTCGCGGTAGTGCTCGCTGACGGCGATGTCGCCGAACGGCTTGCCGTACACGCGCTCCACGTCGTAGGGGGAGAACAGGTGCATCGGCTCGTTGTTCTTGGCGAGCTCGAAGGTGATGTCCGGGACCACGACGCCCAGGCTCAGCGTCTTGATGCGGATCTTCTCGTCGGCGTTCTCGCGCTTGGTGTCCAGGAACCGCAGGATGTCGGGGTGGTGCGCCGACAGGTACACCGCACCGGCGCCCTGGCGGGCACCGAGCTGGTTGGCGTAGGAGAAGGAGTCCTCCAGCAGCTTCATCACGGGGATGACGCCGGAGGACTGGTTCTGGATCTTCTTGATCGGCGCGCCGTACTCGCGGATGTTGCTCAGCAGCAGGGCGACGCCGCCACCGCGCTTGGACAGCTGCAGCGCGGAGTTGATGCCGCGGCCGATGGACTCCATGTCGTCCTCGATGCGCAGCAGGAAGCACGAGACGAGCTCGCCGCGCGATCCCTTGCCGGCGTTGAGGAACGTCGGCGTGGCCGGCTGGAAGCGGCCGGCGATGACCTCGTCGACGATCGCCGTGGCCAGCTCCTCGTTCCCCACGGCCAGCGTCAGCGCGGTCATGACCGCGCGGTCCTCGAAGTTCTCCAGGTAGTGCTTGCCGTCGAAGCTCTTCAGCGCGTAGCTCGTGTAGAACTTGAACGCGCCCAGGAAGGTGGCGAAGCGGAACTTCGCGCCGTGCGCGCGGTCGGTCAGCGTGCGGACGAACTCCGGGGAGTACTGGTCCAGGACGTGCTGCTCGTAGTAGCCGTGCTCGACCATGTGCTCCAGCCGCGCCTCGAAGGAGGGGAACTGCAGCGTGCGCGGGATGACGTGCTGGAGGAAGTACTGCCGGGCGGCCTCGACGTCGGCGCCGAACTGGATCTTGCCCTCGTCGTCCCACAGGTTCAACATCGCGTTGAGCGTGTGGTAGCTGGGCGAGGCGCCCACGGGCGCCGGGACGGTCTCCAGCTCGGTGGTGGCGTCGGAGGTGAGGGTCACAGCGAGTCCAATCCATCGCGCACGCGGCGCACGTCGTCGGGTGTCCCGAAGAGTTCGAAGCGGTACAGGTGGGGCACCCCGCACTTGGCCGCCACGATGTCGCCGGCCACGGCGTAGTGCTCACCGAAGTTGGTGTTGCCCGCCCCGATGACCCCTCGGACGAGGGCACGGTTCGCGGGATCGTTGAGGAAGCGGATGACCTGCTTGGGCACCGCTCCCACCCCGTCGCCCCCGCCGTAGGTGGGGACGATGAGGACGTACGGGTCGGTGACGCGCAACGGCTCGTCACGCGCGTACAGCGGGATGCGCAGCCCCGGGCGCTCCAGCTGGAGCTTGTCGACGAAGCGGTGCGTGTTGCCGGAGACGCTCGAGAAGTAGACGACGCCGGGCTTCACGGGACTCCTCCGAGGGGTGGTGCTGGAGGGCGGGTCAGACGGAGACGGCGGCCTTGGCCAGCGCGTCGATGCGGTCGGGGCGGAAGCCCGACCAGTGGTCCTCACCGGCGACGACGACGGGGGCCTGGACGTACCCGAGGGAGCGGACCAGCGCCAGCGCGTCGGCGTCCACCGTCACGTCGACGACCTCGTACGCCAGGCCCTTGCGGTCGAGCGCGCGGTAGGTCGCCTTGCACTGCACGCAGGACGGCGTGCTGTAGACGGTGATGCTCATCGGGTGTTCCTTCCCTCGGGCCTGTCGTGCAGGTTCAGTCGCCGAAGCCGTGACGTCCGGGACTCCGACTCGCGAGCCCCGTCCTGCTGGTGCTCCAAACACTACCCCTGGGGGGGCGTGTGGAAAACCGGCACAAGATGGTGTGTGACAAGGATGTTATTCGCCCGTCCCGCCCCATCGGGGCACGGCCGGTCGACCGCAAGCCCCTGACCTGCGGCGACACCGCGGGACCACCCCTCTGGTCGGCACTCGTTGTCAGTAGAGATAAACAGAGCGTGATCGGCGTGTCGTGTCGTGTCGGCGTGTCCTCCACAGCCACCCACAGCCCGGTCCCCACCTCGTCCACACACTCGTACACAACACCTGGGGCCTCCGGCGCCATCCCACCCCCAGATGTCGGGGCGGACCGGTCGCCGCCCGGCACCCGATCAGCCCTCCCGGGAGGGCGCGCCGGCACCTCCCCGCGGCACGCCCCGCGACCGGCGGTGGGGCCGTCCGTGGACATCGGCGGTCCTTCCCCCGACCCGGCGCTTGTCCGGGCCCCCTCGCGAGCGCCAGGGTGGACGCCCTGGGCACCGGTGCCCCCGCAGCCCGAGCCGACGACCCCGGTCGGGCTCCGGGAGCGCCGGCTGGTGCGGTCGACGACGGGAGCTGCTCGGCATGTCCCACGAGGTCCTGGTGGCCGACCGCGGCGGGATCGCCGTCCGGGCGCTCAGGGGTCGACCCGCGCATCCAGGTCCAGCACACCGTCACCGAGGAGGTCACCGACGTCGACCTCGTCCAGGCCCCGCTGCGCACCGCCTCGGGTGGGTCGCCGGTCGGGCGCGGTGCGGCGGTGCGGTGCCGCACCACCACCGAGGGGACCCGGTGCTGCAGGTGCCGTGACGACAGACCCCGGACCCCGGACCCCGGACCCGGCAGGAGGAGTGGACCGTGCAGATCGCCGTGACGACACCGACGGGCAACGTGGGGCACCACCTGGTCCCGATGCTGCTCCGGGCCGGGACGCGACCCCGGGTGCTGGTGCGCGACCCCGACCGGTTGCCACCGGGGATCCGCCCGCACGTGGAGGTCGCGGTCGCCGACCAGTTCGACACCGCCCAGGTGGTGGCCGCGACCCGCGGCGTCGACGCCCTGTACTGGGTCGACCCCCCGGTCGCGGGTGAGGATCCGCTGGCCGACCACGCGCGCGCCACCGCGGCCGTGGTCGCGGCCGTCGAGGCGAACGCGATCGGGCGGGTCGTGTTCCAGAGCAGTGTCGGGGCGGAACTGCGGCACGGAGCCGGGGAGATCGACGGCCTCGCCGGTACCGAACTGGGCCTCGACGCCACCGCCGCGGCGGTCACCCACCTGCGCTGCGGGTTCTTCTTCTCCAACCTGCTGCTGGAGCTCGACGCGATCCGCGCCGGCCGGGTGCAGGTCGTCCTGCCCCTCGACCACCCGATGGCCTGGGTCGCGCCGCGGGACATCGCCGAGGTCGCCGCCACGCGACTGCTGAACCCCGACTGGTCCGGTCGCGTCGTGCAGGCCGTGCACGGCCCGGAGGACCTCACCTGGTCCGGGGCCGCGGCCGTCGTCTCGGCGGCGACGGGAGTCCGTCTCACCGTCGAGCGCGTCGCCGACGAGGAGCTGCGCGAGGCGATGCGCAGCGCGGGGATGAGCGAGGCGTTCGCGGACGCGGTGCTCGGGATGTCGACCGGCCTGCGGGAGGGGTTCCGGCCCGAACAGCCGCGCACCGCGCAGACCACGACCCCCACCACCCTGGGCGCGTGGAGCTACGAGACGCTGCGACCGCTGCTCGCCCGGTAACCCGTCAGCAGGCGCCGCACGACCTCGGCGCACTCGGCCAGCGCCCGGTCGCGCTCGGCGCCGACCAGCGTCGCGATCCACCTCGCCGATTCGTTGAGCGCGCCGGACACGGTGCGCACCAGAGGTTCCAGCGGCGCGTCCGGCAGCAGGTGCGCCAGCGCCGGACGCAGGTGCGCCACCGAGTTCACCTCGTCCAGCCCGTGCCACTGCTCCCAGCCCAGGACGGCGGGGGCCTCGAGCAGCAGGACCCGGCGGGCGGCGGGGGCGGTGGCGGCGCGCAGGAACTCCTCGCATCCGGCGAGCAACCCGTCCCAGGCGTCGGGTTCGGCGTCGGCGCGGGCGGCGACCTGCTCCCCCACCTGCCGCGCCACGGCGGCGGCGACGGCCCGGAACAGCTCCAGCTTGCCGTCGAAGTGGTGGTACAGCGCTCCCTTGGTGACCCCCGCCGTCGCGACGACCTCGGCCAGCCCGACGTCGGCGTAGCCGCGGTCGGCGAACAACCGGTGCGCCACCGACAGCAGGTGCGCACGGGTGCGCACGCGCTGCTCCTCGCGGACTCCCACGGAACCTCCTCGCCACCGCCTCATTGACATACCGATGGTATGCGAACTGGCGTCGGCGCACCAGCACCCGACAGGGAGGTCGCACCGTGGAACTGACCAGCTGCTACCCCGTCCTGCTCAGCCGTGACGTCGCGGCCGCCCGGGACTGCCTGACCCGCTGGTTCGGGTTCGAGGTCGTCTTCGACTCCGGCTGGTACGCCAGCCTGCGTCACCGCAGCGCCCCGTCGCAGGAGATCGCCGTCGTCGCCCACGACCACCCGACCGTTCCCGCGGCGTACCGCCGGACGGCGCGGGGCGTCGTCGTCAACCTCGAGGTGACCGACGTCGACGCGCAGTGGCAGCGGATGGTCGTCGAGGGCGGCCTGGAACCCGCGCTGGAACTGCGCAGCGAGGACTTCGGCCAACGGCACTTCATCGTGGCCGGGCCGGAGGGACTCCTGGTCGACGTGATCACCCCGATCCCGCCGGCCGGGGAGTTCGCCGACGCCTGACCCGACGACCGTCCGGGTCAGCGACCGGCGTCCGCCCGCGCCGCGAGCAGCGACCTCAGCCCGTCGTGGGAGGCCGACCCCGGTTCCGCCGCGAAGGTCACCAGCTGCTGACCGGGATCGGCGGTGCCGGCCAGGAACGACCAGTCGAGCACCAGCTCCCCGGCGAGCGGGTGCCGGAAGGTCTTGCGGCCCGACTCCTGGAACCCGGTGCGGTGCTCCCCCCACCAGCGCTCGAAGTCCTGGTCGCGCGCCGACAGGTCCGCGACCAGTTCCCGCAGCCGCGGGTCGTCCGGTCCGCTCGCCGCCGCGCGCCGCAACAGCGCCACGCACGCCCGCGCGTAGGGCTCCCAGCCGGCGCGCAGCCCCCGCACGGCGGGGTTGGTGAAGACGAGCCGCACGAAGTTGCGCTCCCGCTCGGGCAACCGGCCGAAGTCCAGGAACAACGCCGCGGCCGCCGGGTTCCAGGCCAGCACGTCGGCGCGGCGCCCCAGGACGATCCCGGCAGTGGTCGGCAGGTCCTCCAGCAGCCCGCGCAACCGGGGTTCGGCCTCCTCCCGGACCTGGTCCGCAGGAGCGGGCCCGGGCCACCCGGCCAGTGCGAACAGGTGCTCCCGCTCCCGCTCGTCCAGCCGCAGCACGCGAGCGAGCCTGTCGAGGACCGACCAGGAGGCCTGGACACGGCCCTGCTCCAGGCGGGCGTAGTGGTCGCTGCCGATCGAGGCCAGCCGGGCGACGTCCTCGCGCCGCAACCCCGCGGTGCGCCGCCGCCCCGTGACCTCCAGGCCGACGCCGGCCGGCGTGAGGTCCCGCCGCCGCGAGCGGAGGAGGTCGCCGAGCTCGTCCTGCTGCTTCCTGGGCACGCCCGCATCGTCGCACCGCCGGGCGGGTGCCCGTGGGGTCATCCGGTGATCCGCCGCGCCGTCGACCGGCGCACCACGAGTTCGGGTTCGAAGACGATCTGCTGGGCCGGCCGGCCCTCGACCTGGGCCAGCAGCAGTTCCACGGCCGTGCGGCCGAGCAGTTCCCGCGGCTGGCGGACCGAGGTCAGCGGCACGGTCGCGGTGGCCGCGAAGCCGATGTCGTCGTAGCCGACCACGGCCAGCTCGTCCGGAACCCGGACCCCGCGGCGCACGCACTCGTTGAGGACGCCGATCGCCAGCAGGTCGTTGGCGCAGAACACCGCGGTGGGGCGCTCGGACTCCGGCGCGGCCAGGATCCGGGCCGCGGCCTGCGCCCCCGCCCGCACCGACAACCCCGTCGTGTCGACGACCTCGACGCTGCCGTGGCCGCCCACCGCCTCCCGCACCCCGCGCAGGCGCTCGGCGACCTGCCGCAACGGCGAGGCGGTGCCGACGTAGGCGATGCGCCGGTGCCCGGCCCCGACCAGGTGCTCGCCGGCCAGCCGGCCGCCGAGGACGTCGTCGACGGCGACCGAGGACTGCCCGGTCCCGGCCGCGCCGCGGTCGACCAGGACGACCGGTGTGCCGTGCTCGCGCACCTCGGTCAGCGCGGGGCTGGCGGTGTCGTGGACGGGGGTCAGCAGCACCCCCAGCACGCGCTGCTGGTTCAGCCGGCGCAGGTGCCGCGCCTCCCGGTCGGCCGAGTTGGCGCTGTTGCACATCACCACGAGGGAGTCGTGCCGTTCGGCCAGTTCCTCCGCACCGGCGATGACGTCGGTGAAGAACGGGTTGGCCACGTCCAGGACGACCATCGCGATGGTGCGGCTGACCCCGGCCCGCAACTGCCGGGCCGACTCGTTGCGCACGAACCCGAGCTCGGCGATCGCGTCCAGCACCCGGGTGCGCAACGCCTCGGACACGACCTCGGGCCGGTTCAGGACGTTGCTCACCGTCCCCAGCGACACCCCGGCCCGCTGGGCGACCTCCTTGACCGTCGCCATGACGTGAGGATCGCAGACCGCGACCGGTCTCAGCGCCGTGCGGTGCCGGCCGGGCGCACGTCGATGACCCCGCCGTACCGCTCGGCCTCGATCTGCTGCAGCGTCTTGCCCTGCGTGGCCGGGGTGAAGACGGTGCCCACGACCGCGGCGACGACGAGCAGGCCGATCATGACCGTGCCGACGAACGGCACGCCCCGTTGCGTCAGCAACGTCGGGAACCAGTAGCTCAGCAGACCCACCGCGCAGCGGGCGGCGAAGAAGAGGACGCCCTGCGCGCTGGCCCGGTACGGGGTGGCGAACAGTTCCGAGGTCCAGACGCTGTAGAACGCCTGCGCCCCGATCCCGGCCGCCAGTCCCCACAGCAGCGCGTACCCCAGCAACGTGGGCAGGCTCCCGTCGGAGAACACCAGCAACGCCCAGGCGACGATCCCCGTCACCGCACCGACGGCGTACAGCACCCGCCGGCTGACCCGGTCGCCGTAGCGCATGAACCCCACGACGGTCGCCAGGCAGGTGCAGACCCAGACGAGCACCTGCAGCAGGTTCTGCTCGGTCGCGCTCTGCACCCCGGCCGCCTGGTAGACCCGCGGCATGAAGATCCCGGCCTGCCCGGCCACGGTGTTCCAGAAGGCGTAGACGCCGAACAGGAACAGCAGCGCCGTGAGGTTGGCCCGCCGCGAGAACAGCCCGCGCAGTCCCCGGCCGCGGACCGGGGCGACCTCGCGCTCGTCCTTCCAGATCGCCGACTCCGGCAGTCCCTGCCGGACCCACCAGGTGATCGCGGCCACCACGAACAGGTGCGCGAAGATGATCCGGTTCCCCAGCAGCCCCAGGTCCCCGAGGGCGACGGCGAGCGCGAAACCCACCACGGGCCCCAGCGACCAGGCCAGCTGCGCGGTCCCGACGTGCCGGGCCCGGTGCTGCGCGGGTGCCTCCTCGGCGATGTAGGTCCAGGAGGCGGGAACTCCCGCGCCGACGGCGATCCCGGTCAGGACGAACGCCACGAGCAGCATCGTGTAGTTCTGCGCGAACGTCGCCAGCAGGACGCCGACCATGTAGAGGACGAGGTCGTAGGTGTAGATGAACTTGCGGCCCAGCCGGTCGCACAGCGGGCCGCCGACCGCCGCCCCGGCGGCGGCGCCGAAGGCGTTGGCCGACAGCGCGGCCAGCAGACCGACGGCCACGTCGCCGACGCCGAAGCGCTCCTGCCAGTTCGTCAGGCTGACCGCGATCGCGATGATCGAGCCGGCCTCGATGTAGTTCGACATGGCGACGGCGATCGTCGCCCCCCACCCCGTGGTGGACCGTGCTCCGAGCGCCATCGCCCGTCCCTCCGTCGTCAGTCGAGGTGGAAGTACTCCACGAGGCGTTCCCGGGGCCGCTCACCGGCCGCCGCGGCCGGGGCGGGCTGGAAGAACCGCGACATCGTCGCCTCCCACCGGGCCGAGACCTCCTCGCGGTCCATGGCCGCGGTCGTGGCCTCGAAGTCGTCGGTCTCGCAGTACCCCACGACGAGGCCGTCGTCGGCCCGCAGGAAGAGGGAGTAGTTGCGCCACCCGGTGCGCGTCAGCGCCTCGAGCACCTCCGGCCACACCTGCTCGTGGACCTGCAGGTACTCGGTCACCAGCTCCGGCTTCAGGTGCAGCAGGAAGCAGGCTCGTTCGGTCACGCGTTCCTCCGGTCCTCGTCGACCCGCCCACCCGCTCTGACACGATTCAAGCGGGCGTCCCGAGTGTGGAGCGGACGAACCGGAACGTCAAGCGTGCGAGCCGACCCGCGCAGCGGTGTCGTTGAAACGATTCGTGGCCGGGTCTCCCGGACACCCGTCCGGGCGACGTCCGGCACGCCAACCGTCAAGATCGGCTCCGTGAGCGCCGATCACCCGGGTGTGAGCGACACCTACCGCCTCGTGACCCGCAGCGACTTCGACGGACTGGTCTGCGCCGTCCTGCTGCGCCAGCTCGACCTGGTCGACGAGATCACCTTCGTGCACCCCAAGGACGTCCAGGACGGTGCCGTCGAGATCACCGGTCGCGACATCCTCACGAACCTGCCCTACGACCCGCGGGCGCACCTGGTCTTCGACCACCACCACTCCGAGACGCTGCGCAACGGGCAGCGGGCCAACCACGTCATCGACGCCGACGCCCCCTCGGCCGCCCGGGTCGTCTTCGACCACTTCGGCGGCGCGGCGCGCTTCCCGAAGATCTCCGACGAGCTCATGCGGGCCGTCGACCAGGCCGACTCCGCGCAGTACGACGTCGCGGAGATCCTCGACCCGACCGGCTGGACGCTGCTGAACTTCCTCATGGACTCGCGCACCGGCCTGGGGCGGTTCCGCGACTTCCGCATCTCCAACTACCAGTTGATGATGCAGCTCATCGACAGCTGCATCGACTACCAGGACGTCGAGGAGATCCTCGCCCTGCCCGACGTCGCCGAGCGCGTCGACCTCTACCGCGCCCAGGCGGAGCTGTTCAGGGCCCAGCTGGAGCGGGTCACGACCCTGCACGGCGACGTCGCGGTCCTGGACCTGCGCGAGGAGGAGACGATCCACGCGGGCAACCGGTTCTTCGTCTACGCGCTCTTCCCGCAGGCCCGGGTCTCGATGCACGTCATGTGGGGCCGGGCCAGGCAGAACACCGTGTTCGCCGTCGGCAAGTCCATCGTCGACCGCACCTCCCCGGTCGACGTCGGCGGCGTGTGCCTGCAGTACGGCGGGGGTGGCCACCTGGCCGCCGGCACCTGCCAGGTGCCGCACGAGGACGCCGAGCGCGTCCTGGGAGAACTCGTCGGCAAGCTCCGCAGCGACGCCTGAGTTCCTGCCGGCCACGCCGGTGCGGTAGACACGGAGTGCGGTGGGGTCGGGCGTCTGGAGGGGCGAGCGGAGTGGTGCACACCGCTGCGGTGGAGACACGGGGTGACGCCTGACCACCGGTACGCGCTCCCGGCCCCACCGCCCCGCTGACGACTGTCCACGTCCGTGAACGCCGCACGCGCTGGACGACTACCTCTAGACTCCGGTCCGAGGAGGTGGCGGTGATGGCAGCTCAGCCCGTCGAGATCGATCCGGAGTCCGAAGGCGCCGGACGCGGACCGGTGAAGTCCGCCGAGCGGACCGTCCGGATCCTGCAGGCACTGGCCCAGCCGCCCTACGTGCTCAGCGTGGCCCAGCTGCAGGAACGCACCGGGTACCCGCGCTCCAGCCTGCACGCCCTGCTGCGCACCCTCGTCGACCTGGACTGGATCGAACCGCCCGCCGCGTCCGGGTCCGGGGCCGGCGGGTACGGCATCGGATCGCAGGCGCTGCTCACCGGCACCGCCTACCTCGACCGCGACCCCGCCCTGCCGCTCGCCCTGGCCACCGTCGAGGCCGTCCGCGACGAGACGCGCTGCACGACGCACATCGCGCGCCTGGAGGGCGGCAACGTGGTCTACCTGGCCACCCGCGAGGCGGCCGACGCCCACCGCGGGCACTCCCGCGTCGGGCGGTTCCTGCCCGCCTACGCCACGTCGCTGGGCAAGGCGCTGCTGGCCGAACGCACGGCCGCCGAGCTCGACGACCTGCTGCCCGGCGACGACCTGCCGCAGCTGACCCCCGACACCGTGGCCGACCGCGCCGCCCTCGACGCCGAACTGGCCGAGGTCCGGGCCCGCGGCTGGGCGCTGGAACGCGGGCAGAACCTGCCCGGCACCGTGTGCGTCGGCACCCGCGTCGAGTACCGGATCCCCGCCACCGACGCCATCAGCTGCAGCCTGCCCGCCGACATCGCCACCGACGAGGAGGTCGAGCGGGTCGCGGAGATCCTCACCCGGCACGCCGGGCGGCTGGCCCGGGAACTGCGCGCCGCCGGGATCCGCTGACCCGCCACCACCGCGAGGACCGCCTGAGCACCGAAGCGCTCGATCACCGTGATCAAGCACTTCGGTGATCAAGCACTTCGGTGATCAAGCACTGGGGTGGTCGGGCACCTCGCGCAGGCGTGAGGTGAAACCCGCCACCGGGCCGGCCGTCAGCAACCCGCTGCCCGCACCGGCGAACTCGCCCTCGACCGGCTCCAGCCGTGCCAGCACCGCGCGCGCCACGCCCGCGTCCCCGAGGTCGGCCGCGGCGGCCCCGACGAAGCACCACAGCAGGTCCTCCAGGTGCCCCGGCGACGGTTCTCCCGCGGCCGCGACCGCCCGGCGGGCCTCCTCGAGACGCCCACGCCCGATCAGCACCAGCGGTTCGATCCACGCCCGCCACGGCCCGGCCGCGCACCAGGCCGGCACCGCGGAACCGTGCTGGACGTGTGCGGCCGCCACCGCGGCCTGCAGGAGCCCGTCGGCCATCCCCGGCATGCCGGAACCCTCCAGCCCCGCCGCGGCGCGCCGGTAACCGTCCACCACCACCGGCAGGGAACCGCCGGTCAGGGCCGCGCGCAGGGCCGTGAAGAACTCCGCGAACGTCCGCACCAGGGGCGCACCCTCGACCCGGGCCAGCTCCAGCGCCGCGTCGACGTGCCGTTGCGCCGCCTCCACGTCCCCCCCC